>CANGIC010000050.1 GCA_947453795.1 Flavobacteriales bacterium | reverse complement strand
CTATGGGAATGAGTGGTGATTACCGAATTGCCGTTGAGGAAGGCAGTACTATGATTCGTGTGGGTAGCACTATTTTTGGTTCACGATGAAAGGATTCTTACTTTCGGTTTCACTTCTTAGTGCCTATTTTGGGATTAGTCAACATTATACAGACACGATTGATGAACGGCGTATCATGCACATGGTCGAATTGTTGGACTCCACTTCTGGCGTGCTCAATCAATCAGAAATCAAGAGTTTTCAAGGTTTAGCTTATTTTGATGTAGACACCAATTACCGTATTGAAGCGCGATTTACCAAGAATATTGGAAAACGGTTCAAAATGATAACTTCCACCGATCGCCGACCAATTTATCGCCGTTATGGTTTTGTTGAATTCACGCTCCATGACACCATTTGCCAACTAACGGTATATCAAAACATGGAGTTAAGTGGCTTTTTCCATTTCTCCGCACGAAAAGACTACAAAGATTATTTGTTCATCCCATTCAGAGATGTAACTTCAGGGAAAGAAACATATGGTGGCGGTCGCTTTCTGGATGCACGAATACCTAAAAACGGCACACTCCTTATCGATTTCAATTTAAATTACAACCCCTATTGTGCGTATTCAACTCGTTATTCCTGTCCTATTCCCCCACCAGAGAACACCTTAAAGGTTTCTATCTTCGCTGGTGAGAAGGTTCCTGTTGGACATGATCATGCGCATTGATTCAACCACTAGCTAAGGGTTCTCGCTTTAAAAACTGATACCTATCATTTCTTTTTCATTCCGATTGAAAGACCTTTGAGTGAACCAAATAAATCACTCTATCATGAAAAGGAAAAAATTAGTGTATGCATTTTTCGCATTCATTTTCACCTTAGTAGCAATAAGCATCTCCGTGTATTCGTGCGAGAAAGAAACCATCGCACCTAGCGACACCCAGCTTATGAAATTTGAAGAACTTCAAGAGCCCGAATTGCCTTCTGGACCTGCCATTTGTGGGGGTTATCAAGAGCGTGACCTCATTCTAGAAGATGGAACAACCGTTGGACGTGCTTATACCTACAACAACACGAAATACATGTTCATCACCGTCATCACCAACAAAGGGTTTTACATGAACGACCTATCCGCGAATGTATCCAAGCGTTTTGAGGACATTCCACGCGACGAACAAGGAAATCCAATTGTTCGGCTTTTCAATCATTTCATAGATGGAAATGTCTTATCGAATATTCGGATTATGCGCATCATGTTGGATGAAATGAATCCTACCTCAGTAATGACAGTGGTCGCTCAAGTTCGTCAACAGACCTACAACAATCAATTCCCTGTAAAAACAAAACGCGCATGGATTGATGGAAGACTCTATGGAACTTCGGTTCTTGGAAAAGTATTCACCTATAGCAAAGGTATTTGCCTCACGAATGATGCGGTCAGTGTACCGGATTAATCGTGGTAAATAAAAAGAAAGGTCGGCAGAGATGTCGGCCTTTTTATTTTGGTTATTGGCATAAGTTTCTGAACTTTAAGGGCTATGTCAAAACGGTACATTTATTTGATGGGGTTGCTAACCCTCGTCGCATTTCCACTTCCTTCCATGCTGTGGATGCACTATTTCGAAGGAATGGAATATTCCGCATTCTTTCAGCTAAAAAATATCAAGACCATTCCGATCCTGTATGGATTAGAATTTGGAATTGTCTATGCGTATCTCGCGATTATCCTGCTGAAAGCACCTATTTTCGATCGAATCCCTGTGAAATTTGAGCACGCCATTAAAGCCATGAATTTGACATATCTGGATGGATTTTTTCTTTCCCTTTGCGCTGGAGTTGGCGAAGAATTGCTGTTCCGTTCTGGCATGCAATATTATGCAGGAATTTGGATTACCTCACTATTTTTTATTGCTATTCATGGGTATTTCAGCATCAAAAAGCCACTTATGTCCCTCTATGGACTTGTGGTTCTCCCATTTATTCTCTTGATTGCTTTGGGGTTCAATCATTTCGGATTGTGGTTTAGTATCTCCGCACATTTCGCCTATGACCTTGTGCTCATGTATGCCATCATAAGCGACAAAAAGGAATCAACGCCGTATTATCGTTAATCTCCCCGTTTGTCTTACGATGAAACAGGTGGGAAGTTGAACAAATGGATCCACCTCCAAGACCTCAAGCATCCGCAATTTGCACAGTGCCTCTGGAACATCAGTCATTTGTCCAGCACCAGCCATATAAATTTCTTTCAACCCACTGATCTCGGATAGCGATTCAGGCAAGGCAAGGAGATTGTTTCTGTTGAGGTAGATAAATTGCAGACCTTGGCAACCGCCGATAGTCGAAGGTAAGCTGTCTAAAAAGTTGTATTTCACTTGCAATACTTGTAAGTGCTTCAAATTCCCAATCGTTGAGGGCAACACCTTGATTTTATTTTGATTAAGGATCAATTGTTCCAAGGACTCAAGCGCACCAATTTCGTTCGGAAGGCCTTCCAATTCATTGTACTGAGCAGATAAAATGCGTAGTTTTTTCAGGCGACCTATTTCCGGTGGTAAGGATTTTAAGTCATTTCTCCCAAGGTATAACTCTTCCAAATTGATGAGGTTTCCAATCCGACTGGGCAGAGAATCAAGCGAATTTCCATAGAGGCGAAGCACGCGTGTCGAGGTGTCCGAAAAGACATCATCAGGAATAGAATCAAGTCCTTTTTTGCTTAAATCCCGAAGCGTTGACCCATACTGTATGCTGTCAATTGCCGCGCAAGAACCCGCCATAAATACCAAACAACAAAGGAAATACAGAATGCTAAACCGCATGAACAAAAAAGTTAAGCACGAATTTATTGCAATTTATTGTTGAAGCAAAGCCACTTGTTCCTATATTCGTGCGTCTATTGGTCATTAACAACCAAATTAATTGAATTTGATATGAAAATTTTCAAAATGATTCTTGCAGTTGCAGTGCTATTTATTGGTATGTCGGCTTCGAATGCCCAGTCAACAGCTACGGCTGAAGTTCGCGCAAACGCCTATACGACTGAATTGACGACACTTCTTGTTCTAACGGAAGATCAAATCGTTAAAATGGAAGAGATCAATCTTGGAATTGCGATGAAAAATGACGGAATTCGATCAAATACAACATTCACTGCCCAACAGAAAGCAGACATTTTGCAAAGCAACAACGCTGCACGTTTGGAACGCTACGGTTATTTCTTGACTGCGGCACAAATGCAAGCACTTCAAGCACACGAAGCGGAGATGGCAGCGAACGGACAATCCAACAATCTATAGGCACTGATTTTTTTCTAATGCGTACTGAATTAAGATTTCAGACGGCTTAGAAACACCTTTTTAAATTTCTCCACTTTCGGTCTAACCACGGACTGGCAGTACAAATTACCTGGATTATTGGCGTAATAATCATGGTGATAGTCCTCAGCTTTAAAGAAGTTAATCAGCGGTGAAATTTCAGTAACAATGGATTTTTCCCACACTTTTTCAGCCGTCAAACGCGATTTATACGCCTCAGCTACTTCTTTTTGCAAATCGTTGTGATAGAAGATCACAGACCGGTATTGTGTGCCCATGTCGTTTCCTTGACGATTGAGTTGCGTGGGATCATGTACGAACCAAAACACCTCTAAAATTTCATCAAAACTCACCTGAGTATCGTCAAAAACAACACGTGCCACTTCGGCGTGTCCCGTAGTTTCATTGCACACTTCTTTGTAGGATGGATTGGCAATATGTCCTCCCGAATACCCGGGATATACCTCGATTACCCCCTTTAAGTCTTTATAACAGGCCTCGATGCACCAAAAACATCCTGCCCCCAATGTTGCTTCTTGAATCATACGCTTCTTTTAACAGGTAACACTTGAACACGAAGGTATGTTCTTATTTTGAGTTTTTCGTATTCACCATTCATTGGAATAGGATCTTAACCGTACCTTTGCCCCATGTTTATGCGCTATAGCCGCAATTTTTGGATTGTTTGTTTTGGAATGTTCCTCTTCATGACGAGTTTTAATCTCATCATGCCCGAATTGAACGCATTCATTACACTCCTTGATGGCGCTGATTTCAAAGGACTTATTATTACCACATTTACAATTTCAGCAGGACTTGCGCGCCCTTTTTCAGGAAAACTCAGCGATACCATCGGCCGTAAAAAAGTCATTTTCTTTGGTTTGGCGGTATGTTTTCTCACCTCTTTGCTGTACCCATTATCCTATTCCATTTGGTTCTTTCTCGCCTTGCGTTTTATTCATGGATTTAGTGTGGGATTTGCCCCAACAGGTGCCACGGCGCTAATTACAGACATCCTACCTGAAGAGAAACGGGGTCAAGGAATGGGGATTTGGGGAACATTCATCTCACTTGGCATTGGTGTTGGACAATCAATGGGTTCCATCATTGGGGACGCTTGGGGCTTGACAAATTTATTTCTGATTTCTTCATGCATTGCCGTTTTATCAGCGATCATGATGTACTATGTTGAAGAAACTTTGGAAAAACCTCAAGTGTTCAAGCCCAAACTACTTCTTCTTCAATGGAGAGATATTTTCGAACCTAGCGTGCTTCCATCTGCCATGGTTATGGCCTTGACCGCTGTATGTTCCGGGATAATTTTTGTGGTAACCCCCGACATGTCGTCCTACTTTGGGATAACCAATAAAGGATGGTTTTTCGGGATTTATGTCGTAGCGACAATCGCCGTTCGCCTCTTTTCCTCGTCATTGTCCGACCGAATTGGTCGTCGTCAAACCTTATTGATTGGCTTTGGATTTTTGACCTTGAGCATGTTTCTTCTCGGTTTTTCCGACAGCATTTTGTCCTATGGTCTTGCTGCGGTAATTTTCGGCGTTGCCACAGGAATATCAAGTCCTACCTTGTTCGCTTGGACGGCAGATTTAAGTCATCCAGAACGACGGGGCGTTGGCTCAGGAACTATGTTTATTGCCCTTGAAATTGGGATCATGGTTGGATCAGCACTTACACTTATTACCTATGACAATTCCTTAACGAGCATTAAAACAACATTTATCGTTGCCGCTGGATTTTCCCTTGCCTCGATGATTTATTTGATTTGGCATTTAATCAAGCGTCATTCGGCCTCGTGATGCACTCCTAGGTACTTTCGTACCAAATAATGCCCAAGATAAATCAGTGGTGTCAGCGATAAGGCGATGATCAACTTTAAAAAGTAATTCGTTGGGGCAATGGTTAAGAAGTCATTGAAACTTATAGCCCCAGGCAAAACAAATCCGATGTAAAGCACAACGATGGAATCGATCAACTGAGAAACAACCGTACTACCGGTGCTTCGGAGCCAAATGTACTTATTTCCCGTGCGTCGTTTTATGCGCTCAAATAACACTGCATCTAGCAGTTGTGACAACAAAAATGCAGCTATACTTCCCACAATGACAAGTTGCGCTTGACCAAAAACCTTGTTGAATTCAGCATCGCCGGCAAGCGATGAACCCGGAATCTCCTTGGCTGGAATTTTCAGCGCAAGTCCAACAACGATGAAGCAATAAGCAATTAATATTGCTGTAATCCACGACAAACGTCGAACGGCTTTTTGACCATAAAACTCATTTAAAATATCCGTAAGAATAAACACAATTGGCCAAGGAAGTACCCCAACGATTGTCGTAAATGGTCCGAATTTCATATCGCCTAAGGAAAAGGAAAGTGGAATTTCAATCAGTTTGTTACTGATCAATTCCGCAGTTACCGCATTGGTAATGAACAATCCAGCTAAAAACACAAAGAGCCATTGGCGCCTTTGATTGTTCATTCCGATATTCTGGGAGATTTCCATGCTTCAAAACTTTGGTTGAAGATAGAACAAATAAGCAAGAAACTAGTTCACTAACGTCCTTGTCCGTAGTCTAGTCGCTTGGCTTTGATAAACCGTGAAATGTAGTATTTACTTGTTTTGAAATTGTTGATCATCACCCCACCTGTAGCAGAATGGATAAACAAAATGGCATCAGGTCGCACCTCAGTAACCATGGCCACATGTCCAACTTGTGTTGAATTTACATTGCTTCCTTTAAAGAAGAGTAAATCGCCCGGTTGAACCTCTGCCAGTTTTACCGTTGCACCCAACTCAGCCATGCCATAACTCGAATGAATTAAACTGAACCCAAAATTTCCAAATACATAAGAGATAAATCCTGAACAATCAAAACCAGAGGGTGTTGTGCCCGCGTAACGGTAAGGTGTACCTAGAAAAGTTTTTGCAAAAGAGATGATTTGATCAACCTGCTCACTATTTTTCTTTAGGGTGTCAGCAGGCGCACTCGTACTTTGGTTTAAATCAACTTCATTTTCAACGGATTGAGCAAATGAATTTAAACTCAAAGAACAAACGAGCAGCAATAAATATTTTACTGTGAGCGTTCTGCACTGTAACATGGATGCAAAATTATAATTATTTTCGGGACCTCAAAATCAAGATAGTAAAGATGATTGATCCAAAAACGCTGACAAAGCTCTATTACACCATTGGTGAAGTGGCCGACATGTTCGATGTAAACACCTCATTGATAAGATTTTGGGAGAAAGAATTCGGGTTCATTCAACCCAAGAAAAACAAGAAAGGAAACCGCATTTTTACACCAAAGGATATTGTCAATTTTAACAAGATTTATCAACTTGTAAAAACCAACGGATACACGCTAGAAGGGGCCAAGCGCGCTTTGAAGACAACCAACATTACCAAGGAAAAAACCAATGAAGCAGCAAACGAAGTTTCATCAAACGATGAACTCATTGCACGATTGGAAGCCATCAAACAACGGCTTATTTCACTGAAAAGCTAATTATTTACCTCCCTTCAAAAATGGAATAAAGCGCGGTACTCGACGCTGGTATGCTGAATATTCAGGGTATTTACCTGCAGAAATATCCTCAGAGAAATCCGAACTTCCTTTGAAAAGAATGATTAAAAGTACACATCCTGCTGCTGACCAATTCAACCACTCGCCCGTTGCCGTCACACTAAAGAAGTAGAACACGACCCAAATGGCTTGCTCACACGCGTAGTTTGGATGGCGTACAATCGACCACAAGCCAGACGAAACAAATCCTTGTTCATACTCTTCAAGTGGCAAACCTTCCTTTAATCGACGGTGCTTTTCGGTCTGAAAATCATACTGTTGCTGATCTGCAATAAACTCAATAATTACCAAGGTGACATACGCTCCAGCCAGTGCATAATCCGCAATACCCAGTGGGTTCGTATTGTCTGCCAAGCTGGCTAAAATCGGTAATGTAAACAAGAAAATCAGTACATTTTGGTACGCCGAAATGAACAATAGATTGAAAATCATCCAAACAAAACGATTGTTAAAACCCGGACGCTTGCGCAAAATCTCCCAACGGTAATCCTCTTCACCCGCCCAAAAACGCCATGTGTACGCTCCCCTTCGCGCAAAGTTAAAGGTCAACCTAGATCCCCAGATTGAAACCAAAATAGCCATCAACACCATACGCTCGTTCATCCCTCCTTCGATCGTCATATACCACACATAGCCGATTGGAACAACACTCCAAAGTTTATCTACCTGTGAATTGTTCTTCGATAGTTCACCAATGACGAAACAGTAAGCAATTACACCTGCAACAATCATAGAAGCACCATACAGGACATGTTCTTGAACTTCATTGAGTGGGGTCCCAAAATAAAAGGAAACGAAAGGAACTACAATGACTGTGAAAATGAGTAATACAATGGTAATAAGCATCTTGTTTTATTTTAGTTTAAGTAAATATTCAAGTCCATTTTTAATTTCATCGGAAGTATATTCGACATCCCAAATGCAATTTCCAATACCCTTTAACGCACATCCAAGGATTTTGTTCGCTGAATTTTTTTTGTCGTTTTTCATGAGTAGTACAAGTGACTCAAATGATGACGAATCAAAATCAGGTATTTCAAACCAACGAAGGATGGTTGAAGAAATGTCGTTCAGCTCCTCTTTGGATAAATGACCATGGGCAAACGAAATAAAGGATTCAACGACCATACCAAGCGCCACACAATGTCCATGAGGGAGCGCCAAAGAATCGAGGTAAAATCCCTCAATGGCATGCCCAACGGTATGACCAAAGTTCAATGTTTTACGTTGTCCACTTTCTAACGGATCCGCTAAAACAACACGGCATTTTACGGCTTGCGATTGTTCAATGCATTGAGATTCCTTTATCGCTTTGAGAGATGAAATGGACTTCAGATCCGACCACATTTCTATTGATGAAATCAACGCGTGCTTTAACATTTCTGCAAATCCATTGAGTACTTCAAGCTCTGGCAAGGTTTCCAAAAACAGATGATCTGTATAAATTTTAACGGGCGCTCTAAAAACGCCGAGTTGATTTTTATATACCCCAAGATCAACTCCTGTCTTTCCACCAATGGAGGCATCGACCATTCCCAAAAGCGAAGTAGGAATATGTATAAAATCAACCCCTCTTTTGTATACTGCTGCAATAAACCCTCCCATATCTGTGACAACGCCACCACCAAGATTGATGATCAAATCATTCCGTCCAATACCATATTCTGTCAATGCCTCCCACACTTGAAAACAAACTTCCAATACCTTGTTCTCCTCACCTGCCGGCAAGAGCATGACTTCAGCGTTTGCAAGTTGATCAAACGAAGTAATGAGAAACTCCAAACAACAGTCGTGGGTATTTTCATCTACCATGATGACAATGCGCGAATGGGAATAATGTGCATGGAGCACCTCTTGAAAACTAGAATCCACTAAAGATCCATTCTCTATATGGCAAGCGCGTAAAAGTTCTTTGGTATTCATTTTCTCCTTGTCGTTGGACAAAAATAAGGAAAGAGTGCGAAGGAAGGAGATTTGTTTCAGCAAAGCATTAAATTTGTTGCATGTTGACATTCGATAACACTGAAATCGCCTTTGGCAGCAAAACCAATGGAGACATTCGCCGAGCGTATGTGCTCTTCAGATTGGTTGGCAATCCGCGTCTTGTGCGATTTGGCAAATGGTTCACAAACTTTTGCTTTCGCTACAATATCCCTATTCGTGGAATGGTTAAAAAAACCATTTTTAAACAATTTTGTGGCGGAGAGACCATCAAAGAGTGCGATCATGCGATTAAACAATTGGGTGATTTCGGCATCGGAACAATTTTAGATTATTCCGTCGAGGGGAAGACCAGTGAGGCAGATTTTGATGCGACAGTAAATGAAATCATTGACACGATTCACCGTGCTGCAAACGACCCACATGTTCCTTTTGCTGTATTTAAGGTTACTGGGATTGGACGCTTTGGTGTTCTTGAATCTGCGAACAATGGTCTAGAAACATTGGATGATCAACAGAAATCTGACTTAACGACCGTAAGTAACCGCATTCAACGCATTTGTCAAGCGGCATACGATGCAAAAGTCCCCTTATTTATTGACGCGGAAGAGTCATGGATTCAGCATACGATCGATACGATTGTTCACGACATGATGCGGATTTACAATAGAGAAAATGCCATCGTATTCAACACCGTACAAATGTACCGACATGACCGATTGGAATTCGTTCGCGCACAACTGGCTCTTGCGCAGGAGGAAAAATTCCACTACGGAATTAAATTGGTGCGTGGCGCCTACATGGAAAAGGAACGCGATCGTGCCATAGAACATGGCTACGAATCCCCTATTCAACCCAATAAAACAGCGTGTGATCGCGATTTCAATGAAGCGGTAGAATTGATCCTCGAAAACATTTCGCACGCCGCCTTATGCTCTGGATCACACAACGAAGACAGTGCACATGTCCTTGCGAATACCATGGAAAAATTGGCTTTAGACAAAACGGACAAGCGGGTTTGGTGTGCTCAGCTATTAGGGATGAGTGATCATATCTCTTACAACATGGCACATGCGGGCTACAACGTGGCCAAATACGTTCCCTATGGCCCTGTGAAAGAGGTTATGCCCTACCTCATTCGGCGAGCCAATGAAAACACATCCGTTGCTGGTCAAACAGGTCGCGAACTGTCCTTGCTGATCAAAGAACGCAATCGCCGAAAGCACGCAAAGTGAAAATTTATTCAAAATATATCGAAGAAGCCGTTGACCAATTGTCATCGCTGCCGGGTATTGGAAAAAAGACTGCTTTACGTTTGGTGTTAAACATTTTACGACGAGATATTGAATCAGTAGAATTGTTTTCCAGCGCATTTATGGACATGAAGAAGCATGTACAAGAATGCAAGGTATGTGGAAACATTTCGGATCAAATCATGTGTGAAATCTGCGCGGATGAGCGGAGAAATCACACCCAAATTTGTGTCGTCGAAGACATCCGCGATGTCATGGCGATTGAATCCACAGGCACATACAAAGGTGTATATCATGTATTGGGTGGGATCATTTCGCCAATGGATGGTGTCGGTCCTGCCGATTTAAATATCCAGTCCTTGATCAACCGAGCGTCAAGCGAATCGATTTCTGAAATTATCTTCGCACTGAGTCCAACCATGGAAGGCGATACAACGAATTTTTACTTGTATAAAAAACTGGGAAGTACGGGCATCTTCATATCGGCACTTTCACGAGGAGTGGCTGTGGGTACCGAATTGCAGTATGCCGATGAACTTACACTTGGTCGTTCACTCACCCAAAGACAAGAATTTAAAGGGTAATTACGACTTGTGGACATCCATAATGGATGTCGGTTCTGCTGCGGTATACCTTTTGGCGAAGGACCGAATTTCTCCAGAGCGTATTTCTGTTGTCCCTGATGAAAGTTCAATCACCCCTTGAATCATTGTTTTTGCCACATCAATGGCATCGATTGGTCGATAAGTATTGAATAATCCGGTTAATCCAAAGACATGACCTACGGCCACAGCCATTCGTTCACCAGGCCTACGCTCCAAACGTGGTCCATCCAACACCGATGGCTTCACGATCACCAGAGTGTCAAAGCCCATCATTCGGGCATTCTCATCCAACTGGGCTTTCATCCGAGAATAAAAGAAGGGGGAATTTTTACTAACCCCCAGGGAGGAGATGAGCACACATTTTTTAACTCCTCGTGCATGACACATCCGCATGACATTCGTTGGTATATCAACATCCACTTCCCATTGCTTTGTTTTCGTCCCCGCTTTTTTAATGGTTGTTCCAAAAGCAATGAAGACGACATCGATGTTATGATGAAGAGGTAGATCCGTCAAATGGTCCAAGTCGACGACATGATTCGTTACAGTGATTTCACGCAAATCAAGTTCTCGTCTACTCAATAAATCAATTTTATCGAAGCGTGGATCCATGATTAACAATTCAAGTAACTCATGACCAACGAGTCCTGACGCGCCCAAGATTAATGCGTTCATGGAATGTTTTTTCATAAAAATACACTTTGGTGGTTAGAAATTAAGGAAAAAAAACTATTTTCGGAACTAATAAAAAAATGTACGACTAAATTTTATAGCGATTTCCTTTTTATGACGAGTATTTTTGTTGCCAAACTGGATTTTGGTATTTCCAGTGACCAATTGCGGCAAATGTTCCAGCAGTATGGAACAGTATTGAAAGCAACCGTTGCCACGGATAGAGAAACGGGCAAATCGAGAGGTTTTGGGTTTGTTGAAATGGCCAACCGAGAGGAAGCCATGACAGCTATTCAACAGTTGGATGGTTTTCATGTAAATGGCAGACCTATTGCCGTAAAAGAAGCCGAACAACGGGGCGATAGCCGACCACCTCGTGATTCGAATGACTCGAGACCACGTGAACCTTACCGTTCAAATGACGGTACCAACCGTTCAAGTGAAAGACCTTCCGATCCACGAAGCTTTACCCCTCCTCCTGCAATCGAACCGTCGAAAATTGAACCTAGAAAAAAGGAAAAGGAGCGCAAGCCGCTGGATCATGATACCGAAGGCCGTTCAAAAAAGCCAAAGATGAATGCCTACAAAAAAAGTGGGAAGAACAATCGATTTTTTGGTGACGATGACGACGATGACGATTGGGATGTAAATAGCGCTTCGCTTTTTGATCAGGAAGATGATTTGGAAGATGGCGAAGAATTCGAAGACGAAGACGAAGATTAAGATCTCAAAAAAAATAGTTTGAATGCCCTACGGGGCATTTATTTTTACACACACCTCGATTAAATAGCACTGCAACATTTCAATGGACATCCTCATTATTTTTGTTTTAACACTGCTTAATGGCTTCTTCGCCCTTTCGGAAATCTCCTTGGTATCGGTGAAAAAAAATCGCATTGAGCATCTTGCTGATCAAGGCGATAATCGTGCTAAAACAATCTTGAAACTACTGGAAAATCCGGAGAATTTTTTATCCAGTGTACAAGTTGGCATTACACTTATCGGTATTATCGCTGGTGCCTATGGTGGAGCGGCACTTTCTGATGACATGGCGCACATTCTTGCCAATGTCTCGTTCTTAAAGGGCTATGTCGAACAAGTTTCTGTTGTTATCGTTATCGGGAGCATTACCTACTTTACCATTGTTGTTGGGGAGTTGGTCCCAAAAAGTATTGCGATGAACAATGCAGAGCCAATTGCGCTCGTTACAGCACCAATTATTCGTTACTTCACACTTGCCACATTTCCTTTTGTGAAGTTACTCTCTCTGTCTACAAAACTTATCCTTAAGATTTTTGGGATTAAGGAGAATGATGTGGACCACATGAGCGAAGAAGAGTTGAAATTCATGCTCTTTAATGCCGGTAAACAAGGGGTTCTAGAATCCGAGGAGAGCCAAGTTCATCAAAATATCTTCTCCTTTAACGACCAAACAGCGAAATCACTCATGACACATAGTTCAGAGGTGGAATGGGTGAAAATTACGGATTCAACAGAAGAAATTTTAAGTCAGTTGTTGAAAAGCGCACATTCAAAATTTATTGTCTGTGACGAGGACATCAATACGGTGAAAGGAGTGTTGAGCGTAAAGGATTTCTTGGAAAACTATAAAAAACCGGAATTCAATGTCGCTTCAATCGTCCAGCAACCAATTTTTGTGGTGCAAAACACGCCTGCATTTAGAATACTGAATCAGTTTAAAGCGAAAAAGCAATACATCGGTGTAGTCATTGATGAATATGGTGCTGTAGCGGGAATCATCACATTGCACGACCTGATCGAAGCCATCGTGGGTGACCTACCCGACGAGGATGAGTCGGATGAAAAAGACATCATTGTTCGTGAAAATGGTTCCTGGTTGATCAACGGAAAAACCTTGGTGTATGAACTCAATCAATACTTCCAAAAAGAGATTATTGAAGATAATATTTCAAAATACACCACTGTTGCCGGTTTTATGCTTGAACACTTAAAAGCAGTTCCGAAACCTGGTGACCCTGTCAAATTTGGCCATTATTCTTTTGAAGTCATGGATATCGATGGACTTCGAATCGACAAAATCTTGATGACGCACCATTTTGAAGCTGAGGGAGCTGAGAATTCGTAGTGAAAGACAAAGGGACAAAGGACAAAGGACAAAGGACAAAGGAATAGTGCATTACTTTGGTGGTAGAGTAGCATACGCGAAGTCCATAATTCCAAATTCCCGCAGGGATCAAATTCTCAATTGCCTTTGGCACCAAATTCCCGCAGGGATCAAATTCTCAATTCCCGCAGGGATCAAATTTTCAATTGCCTTTGGCACCAAATTCCCGCAGGG
>CANGIC010000049.1 GCA_947453795.1 Flavobacteriales bacterium | reverse complement strand
GGAGAAAAGTTTTGGGTCGTAGGAGGCGGGCTGTTCAAAATCTGTTGTTGGCAAACCAATTTTAGGGTCCTTGTACACCTTCTGCATGTAATATCCATAAATCGGAAGTGCTAGACGTGCACCTTGTCCCCACTGCATGGAACGGAAGCGTACACCTCGGTCTTCGGCACCTACCCAAACACCCGTAACAAGTTTCGGTGTAAGCCCCACAAACCATCCGTCAGAGTTGCTTTGTGTTGTTCCCGTTTTTCCTGCTGTAGGATAAAGTACATTCCCCCATGTCTGACCGCCACGCAAACTTCCTCCTGTTCCTTGAGTAATCACTTTCTTCATCATTTGAAGCACCTCGAAGGCAACATTTTCATTCATCACTTGCTTCGTATAGAAGTTTGCTTCATTGTCATAAATCACATTGCCATTGCGGTCCTCGATGCGCAAAATGGATGTCGGACGGTTGAATATTCCTTTGTTGGCGAAGATGCATTGCGCACCTACCAATTCGAACAGCGACAAGTCCATAATTCCAAGACATAAGGCAGGAACTTCTTGTTCAGGTGCCAAATTGATGTCCATCAATTTCAGCAATTTCGAAATGTTTTTTGGTCCAGCGTAGCCCCCCATTTTCGACATGACAGCAACGGTGATGTTGTTCATCGATTGCGCCAAACCTGTAGAAGCCGTAACGACTCCCGCCTCGGAACCCCCTGCATTTTTCGGACACCAACGGTCATTCACATTCCCATCTGCATCTTGCAAATCCACACAATAGGCCGTATTGGCAAATTGCGTACAGGGCTTCACCACCCCCATCGCCATAGCGGTGCCATAGACAAATGGTTTAATCGTAGACCCCACTTGACGGCGGCTCAACTTCACGTGGTCATAAGCGAAATGGGTGATATTGGCACCACCTACCCAGGCCTTGATAAATCCTGTTTGCGGCTCAATAGAGATCAATCCGGCATGTAGGAAGGATTTGTAATAGCGGATTGAATCATTCGGTGTTAGCGTCGTATCCTTTTCACCACTCCACGCAAACACCCGCATTTGTGTTGGGGTGTTGAAGGCGTTGACGATTTCTTGCTCCGAATAACCCGCTTCTGACATGTAGGCATAACGAGGCGAGTTTAATCGCGCAGTGCGCATGATTGACTTCACTTGATCTTCAGAAAGATCATTGGAGAAAGGGAAGTTTCGCGTAGCCCGATTGTTTTGATCGAATGGCTTTTGTAAGTTTTCACTCAAGTGGCGTTCTACCGCTTTCTCTGCATGGTCTTGAAGATTTGCATCAATGGTGGTATAAATCTTCAAGCCATCTCGGTAAATGTCATACGGAGTGCCATCCTCACGTGCATATTTCCACGAGCCATCTTCATTTTTCTGCAGCAACAAGTCGGTCAATTCTTTGCGCAGGTATTCTCTAAAATAAGGGGCCTTACCTTGCTTGTGATCCACCGATTGGTAATTTACCACAAGTGGTTTTACCTTCAAGGCATCGTATTCTTCTTGGGTAATGGTAACGCGTAATGCATCGTTTCCTGACTTGCTGTTTTTCAGCCATTGAAACAACACCTGATTGCGGCGATTCACTGCACGTGTTGAATCCGCAGCGCGGCGTGCAACAATTTCGGATAACTCAACAGCAGAGGGTGAAATTTCCTTTTCTGTGGCAATTATTCTTCGGTAGTTGCGGACTTTAAATGAGTACGGATTATAGAGTGCCGGATTTTTACACATCCCCACAAGCATCGCCGCTTCTTCTTTTGCTAAATTTTTCGGCTTTTTATTGAAATAGACCTTGGCGGCATTTTCAATTCCAACAGCATTGTATAGAAAGTCGAACTGGTTGAGGTACATGGTAATAATCTCCTCTTTGGTATAGCGCTTTTCAAGTCGTGTTGCGATGATGTTCTCCCGCGCCTTTTCATTGATTCGCCCAAAAATCCGTCCTACCTTAGTTGATGAAATGGAGAGTCGTTCTCCGCGTGCTCTTGCCAATTCTTCGCGCTCACGTTGTTGCAGGGTGTATAGTAATTTTGCTAGTTGCTGGGAGATTGTTGATGCACCTCCTGCGCCGCCTAAACTAAAAATGGCACGTCCGACAGCACGGAAATCCACTCCTGCATGGTCCTTAAAGCGTTCGTCCTCCGTTGAAATCAAGGCATCTGTAATAAACGGTGAAATTTCGCGATACTTCACACTTGTTCTATTCACTAAAAAATAACTCCCCAATACAGTTTCCTGATCATAGGCATATACCACAGATGCTTGAAGTTCGGGCGGATTGTCGAGCATTTCTACAGGTGGCAGCGAATCCTCAGATTGAAACAACAAGAGGGACGCCACGAAAACAAAAGGGAACATCGCGAATCCCCAAAACCAATAGGTCAGTTTTTTCTTATCGCCCTCTTGGAGCGATCCCGTGGGCTGTGCTTTAATTGCCATGCGTTATTCGTTTATGTAAAATTAAAGAATTCTTTGCTTGCATAGTCATCTCGTTTATTGAAGTACATCCCTGCGTTGGCTGTCCAATTTCAGCAAGATGAACATCATTACGGAGAAGGACATCATGGAGGATCCACCGTAGGAGAAAAATGGAAGTGGAATACCGATAACCGGCGCAAAACCGATGTTCATTCCAATATTGATCGCGAAATGGTAAAACAAAATCATGGCTACCGTGTACGCATACACACGATTGAATACCGCTCTTTGTCGCTCAGCGATGATAATGATGCGAACCAACATGAACATGTAGAGCGCCACTAAAATAAAAGTCCCTGCAAAACCCCATTCTTCTGCAAATGGACAAAAGATAAAATCCGTTTCGCTCTCAGGAACGTGGTTGCTTCGCACGCTTGATACAGATGCCTCTCGGTAACCCTTTCCTAAAAATCCACCCGATCCTACAGCGGCCATGGCGCGATTTCGGTTGTAATCTTTTCCGTTAGGATCTTCCTTCATCCCCAGAAAAAGTTCAATGCGGTCTTTCTGGTGTGACCGTAATCCCTGAAAACCATAGTTCACCACGGAAGAAAGTCCTGCCGCCATGCTAAAACCTAAAATGACCACCAAGGTTGCACGACCACGTTCTCGACGAGCAGATACCACACGAAGGAAAATCAAAAACAACAGTGAGATGAGAAGCAGGGTGGCAACCACACTGTAAAACCCAGGTACTTTCACGTTGGGCAGGAAACTAAATTCGAGCACTTCATTGCTCATGAGCAGCGTAACCACACTTAACATAATGACCACAAAGAGAATTGGGATAAAGTGTCCTCCCACCCAAGTCGACTTGAATCGAATGCCTGGGATGCGGTTAATGACGCGCAAAATCAGCGGGTCATAGGTTATTCCTTCGCGGTACATTACGAAGAGGAAGGAAGTAAACACCACAAAGGTTCCCGCATCGGGCTGAAGGAGAATCAATACCATCGGCATCAAGATGATGGCATTTGCAATAAGGACTGTTTGAATGTTTTGCTGTTTTACATTTACCGTGCTTATAAACCGCGCCAAGAGCAGCGCCGTGCCAATCTTCGCAAATTCGGCAGGTTGAACCCCCATTGAACCAATTCCTAGCCATGCCCGCGCCCCATTGATTTTAGGGGTAAACAACACAATGACCAATAAAAACAAGGTGAAAAGGTAGATCGGCACCGAGAATTTCCGGTAAATGTCTGAGTCAATCAGGAATACCATTAACCCAAGAAACAAGGAGATTCCTAACCAGACGAGCTGCTTTCCATACTTCTCCGAATATTCATAAATATTGGGGTGATCTTCATTGTATGCCACAGAATAGACGGTCGCCATACCGATAATGAGCATGACGATATAGGTCGCAAAAAGCGCCCAATCCATGTGTGCAACAAGTGAATCTCCTTTTCTCATCGCATGTAGCTGAATACGGCATCAATAATCGTTTTCTCGCGCTCCTTCTCTGTAATCTTTCGTTTCAGATACTTCTCAATCATCAAACTCGCCGTTGGAGCAGCCCAAAGTCCACCACCACCTTTCGCGTTTTCAATAAATACAGCAATTGCAATCTTTGGTTTGTCCATGGGAGCAAAAGCGATAAATGTAGAGTGGTCTTCGCCGTGTGGATTTTGCACCGTTCCCGTTTTACCACAGATGACGATATCCTTTAACAGCGCACGACGGCCTGTACCTCCCGGTTCGTACACCACGCGGCGCATGCCTTCAATCACAATGTCGTAATATTGCGTGTCGATTTTTGAGTAGTGCTTCTTGCGGTATTCAGGAAGTGGTCCATTTGCACCAATTGCTTTGACAAAATGGGGGGTATAATACCATCCCTTGTTCGCAATTATTGCTGCCACATTGGCCATTTGCAGCGGAGTAATTGTCACCTCACCCTGACCAATGGAGATCGATCGAATTGTTGAAAATGCCCAGCGGTGGTGACCGTACCATTTGTCATAAAAGGCAACATCGGGAATACGACCTGGACGCAAGCCCGTGATGTCCGTTTCCAATGTATGTCCTAATCCGAAACTTTTCATGTAGTCTACCCAACGGCTTAGCCCCACTTCAGCATCTGCAAATACACTTTTCTTTCTGTTTTGTTGAACAATTCTTCGCATCACGGCATAGTAATACGGGTTGCACGAATGTTTTATGGCATCTGCGAGATTCCCCGCACTAGCGTGATTGTGGCAACCAACGACTGACTTATTACACGGAGCCCCGAATTCTGGCGTAATGACACCTTCCTGCAAGGCGATCAATGAATTCAATAATTTAAAGGTCGACCCTGGTGGGTATTCCGAAGCAAGTGGTCGAGGCAAAAGCGGGGTATTTGGGTCCAACAAAAGTTTTGGATAGTACATCGAAATGTTCCGCTTTCCAATCATGAGGTTTGGGTCGTAAGAAGGCGAAGAAACCAGTGCTAAAATTTCACCTGTTGAAGGTTCAATGGCCACGATGCATCCGCGTTTCCCCTTCAGCAATTTCTCTCCATAGGCCTGCAGTTGAATATCTACCCCCAACTTCAACGGGGGACCTTGCAAGGCAGAGGTATCGTATTTTCCATCCGCATACGACTCTATGGCATTGTTCATGGCCGACGTGACGATATAGCGAATGCCTTTTCGTCCTCTAAGCTCCTTCTCATAAAAACGCTCTAAACCCGCCTTTCCGATGTTGTCCCCGGGCTTATAAAAGTGGTCTTCATCGATTTCCTCTTGCGACACTTCCGAAAGATACCCCACAATATTCGCCCCATTGGCATAGGGATAACTGCGCATGCTTGTCACTTCTTCATGAAAACCTTTGAAATTGTCCAAATGAGGGGCAATCCGTGCAACCTCCTCTAGCGTAAGCTCCTTCATAAAAGGATAGGCGCGAATTTTCTGATAATTTGCTGTACGCTTTCCCGTGTTTTTATTGTAGTAGGTTCCCTCGCCGCGCACAATCTCCTTAAACCGATTGCGCACTTCTTCGCGTGTCCAACCGATCAACTTGGCAAACTTGGCCGTATCTAGATCGTGAATCTCGGCCTCGATCATCATGAGGTTATAGTAGGTACGGTTCGAAACGATTTTCTTGCCCATACGGTCAAACAAAACACCACGCGGGGGAGTTATTTCCCAACGTTTTTCAGCAATTTCTTGAGCGCGAAGTACCCATTGATCATCCACCACCTGCATATAAAAAAGGCGTGAAGTATAGAGAACTCCTACCATGAGGATAAAGGCAAGAATGACATATCTCCGTGCATCCAGATTCATCGCTCCTTGGGTTTAGAAACGATCATTGCTTGAATAATCAAGCAAAGGACAAACGAAAACGGCAGACTAAAAAATGTTTTTTGAAGGACGAACATGAATTCATCAAAACGGAAAATTTCCAAGAGGAAAAACCAAAAATGATGGATGAACAAGAGTAGTCCAAATGTGTATAAAAACCAACGGAATCCCATGTCATAACTGTTCCCTTCTTTAAGCGGGTCATAGCCGTCGCGTGGTGCGAAGGTCTTGAAAATCAATGGTCGAAAGTAGGCGATAACGACAGCCGAAGAGGCATGTAAGCCATAGGTATTGGAAAAGGCATCGATGAGAATACCCATTAAAAAAGCGATCACCATCAAGGAAATTGTTCCGATTTCAAAAGGCAAGAGCACAATCAACAGGGGATATACCATGAACTGAATCCCGAAGCCCAATTCCAATTGGTTCAGTACCAAGGCCTGCAATGCCACTAGCAGCAGGAAACGCACACCATATTTTACTGCTACATTCATTCTTCGTCGTCTGGTGGAATATTGCCTTCGAGCGCTTCTTGCTCTTCTTGCATTAAATTCTTAATCACATATACCCGCTGTAAGCTGTTGTAGTTTTCAGAAAAACGAACGACGACATCCCACAAGGGCTTCCCTTCGACGGGTTTCAATTTCTCAATCTTCCCAACCATGATGCCGCGAGGAAAAATGCCTGATCCTCCACGCGTGACCACCTTTGACCATTTCTTGATGTGCATATCGTTGCTGATTCCTGAAATAGATCCTTTCCGCTGATCCTCTCCATTCCATTTCAACAAACCAAACAAGCCAATGGGCTCAATCATAACGTCAATATTGATTTCTTCCGTCAGCACACTTTTCACTACTGCAAAATGGTCACTCACATTGTGAATAATTCCCACAACGCCTTTGTCTGAAAACACACCCATGCCGCGGCGGATTCCTTGTAATTTTCCAATGTTGAGGGTAAAATAATTATTGCGCTTGGTGACCGTCGAATTAATTACTGTTCCGGGGATGTACTCGTATTGTTGTTTGAAGAGCGTATCGTTGATTTTGACCAGGCCATACTGCAAGCGTTGAAAGCTCTGTGGCAACTGCTCACGCAGCCATTTATTTTCTCGTTGGAGTGCCGAATTCGATTTCCCAAGGTTAAAATGCTTGGTGAGGTCGTTGCGCATGGCCAGTGTTTTACCCGCTACGGCAGATGCTGTGGTAAGGTATTGTGCGCGTGGATATTGTAAAAATGAGAAATAGCTCGTGAGTGCAAAAATTTGCATGAGGATGAAAACAAGAAACACTCTGAAGCGCCTAAAAAAGGCAAACAAATTGCGCATAAGCAAAGATAAAAAAAGTAGTGGTCTTTTTTACCACTACTTTCTGCTAATCTCTGATAAGGAATTGGAATTTATCAATATTTTTCAAAGCGATGCTTGTGCCGCGTGCCACTGCTCTAAGTGGGTCCTCCGCAATGTGCACTGGGAGCTTCGTTTTTGCTGAAATTCGTTTGTCCAAGCCGCGAAGCATTGACCCACCTCCAGCGAGGTAAATTCCTGTCTTATAAATATCTGCCGACAATTCAGGTGGAGTCAACTCCAAGGCACTCAAAATCGCTTCTTCAATTTTCGAAATCGTTTTGTCCAAAGCATGTGCTACCTCTGAATAGGTGATAATAATTTCTTTCGGAATTCCCGTCATAAGGTCACGGCCGCGCACTGCGAAATCTTCTGGTGGATTGTCCAACTCTGGCAATGCCGCACCGACTTCAATTTTAATTTGTTCAGCGGTGCGCTCCCCCACCAAAATATTGTGTTGACGGCGCATGTACTCTTCGATGTCGCTTGTGAAATCATCCCCTGCAATACGGATTGATTTATCACAAACAATCCCACCCAAAGCGATTACGGCAATTTCTGATGTTCCACCACCGATGTCGATGATCATGTTACCCATCGGTTCTTCCACATCGATTCCAATACCGATGGCAGCTGCCATTGGTTCATGAATCAAATACACTTCTTTGGCACCCGCATGTTCGGCTGAATCGCGTACCGCACGTTTTTCTACCTCGGTAATCCCAGAAGGAATACAAATCACCATGCGCAATGAAGGGTTGAACAAGCTTCGTCCCGGATTGATCATTTTGATCATCCCACGAATCATCTGTTCTGCACTTTGGAAATCTGCAATCACACCGTCTTTCAATGGGCGCACTGTTTCGATCAACTTGTGCGTTTTTCCATGCATCTGTTGCGCCTTTTTTCCAATGGCAACAATTTTTCCTGTTTGAATGTCCTTGGCAACAATCGAAGGTTCATCCACAACAACTTTATCGTTGAGAATAATCAGCGTGTTCGCCGTGCCTAAGTCGATCGCAATTTCTTGTGTTAAAAAACTAAATAGTCCCATTTTTTCTAATTCGCTATGAGCCTTAATGTCTATGTCAGACCCCTTATTCGTAAATTTCGGCTTTTTGTTTCAATGTTCGACAAAAAAACAATTTAATGTTTAAAATGGCGCACACCCGTGAAAACCATGGCCACTCCATTTTCATTGCAATAGTCCACAGATTGACCATCTTTCACTGAACCACCGGGTTGAACCACGGCTGTAATACCCGCGTTATGTGCAATTTCAACACAGTCGGGAAATGGGAAAAAAGCGTCAGATGCCATCACCGCTCCTTGCAAATCAAACTGAAAGGATGCCGCTTTGTGGATGGCTTGCCGCAAGGCATCCACACGGGAAGTTTGTCCTGTACCACTCGCCAACAACTGACCATTTTTTACCAGAACAATTGTGTTTGACTTGGTATGTTTCACCAATTTATTCGCAAATAACAAATCCACTGATTCAGCACTTGTTGGTTTTTGTAAGGTCGCCGGGACAAGATCAGACAGCACTTCTGTTTTCAAATCTTTTTCTTGTTCGAGCACCCCATTCAAAATTGTTCTGAACTGACGCTTCGGCAATTCAATATCCTTTTGAACGAGGAGAATTCTGTTCTTCTTGCTTTTCAACAACTGCAAGGCATCTTCCGCATAACCTGGAGCGATTACCACTTCACAGAACAACTCGTTGATCTCCTCCGCAGTAGCCAAATCGATCGCTGAGTTGGTAATTAAAATCCCTCCAAATGCACTTACTGGATCACCAGCTAATGCATCTAGGTATGCCTGACGAACGGTTTTTCGCGTTGCGACACCGCAGGCATTGTTGTGTTTTAGAATGGCAAATGTGGGGTCGTCCAAGCGAAATTCCGACATGAGATTCACTGCAGCATCGACATCCAACAAGTTGTTGTAGGACAATTCTTTGCCATGCAATTTGTCAAAGATCTCGTTCATGTCCCCATGAAAAATTCCTTTTTGATGCGGGTTTTCACCATAGCGAAGTACTTCGGACTGTAAAATGCTTTCTTTGAAAATGTCCTTTTCACCGCCATTGAAATACTTGAAAATGTGGGTGTCGTAATGTGATGACACATTGAACGCATCCCGTGCAAACGACCGACGTTGATTTTCTGTTGTTTGACACTTTTGTTCACTGATGATGGACAAAAACTCAGCGTATTGCGCCTGAGAAGGGATGATTACCACATCGGTATAGTTTTTTGCTGCAGCGCGAATGAGGGAAATTCCCCCGATATCAATTTTCTCAATGATTTCGTCATGGCTAGCACCTGAAGCCACGGTTGCTTCAAAGGGGTACAAATCCACAATCACCACATCCAAATCTGGAATGCCATATTCCGCAATTTGTGCACGGTCTTCGGCAAGTCCACGTCGATTCAAAATTCCACCAAAAATCTTTGGATGGAGTGTTTTTACGCGACCACCTAAAATAGAAGGATAAGAGGTCAAATCTTCGACGCGAACAACCGGAATTCCTAGCTCTTCGATAAACGTTTGTGTTCCCCCCGTAGAGTAAATCACTACGCCATGGTCATGGAGAACTTTTACGATGGGCTCCAAACCCGTTTTATCGTAGACAGAAATCAGTGCTGAACTGATTGATTTTAATGTGTTCATGAATGAAAAATGAAAGCGCAAAAATACTTTATTTTTTCCGATATTGCCCGAAATAATACACGAATACACACGATTTTCGACCATTTTTTGTGTTTTTTTGATTAAATAACAAGTCGCCATTTTTACATGAATTGTGCATTTGTGTATTTTTATCAAAAACTTAAGCATGCACCTGATTTCCATTGTTGAAGACGAAACCAGCTTAATGGACCTCATTGGGCTTAATCTGGAGCTTGAAGGATACAGCACGCTCCGATTTTCTTCGGGGGGAACAGCGCTGCGTTCTTTGGATAAAATCATGGAAAGCGAACTGGTAATACTCGATGTGATGTTACCAGAAATCAGCGGCTTAGACTTATGCCGAGAACTCAGAAAGCACTCCGACATTCCCATCCTTTTTTTATCCGCCAAAGGCAGTACCGCAGACCGTATCGCTGGGCTTAAACTTGGTGCAAATGACTATCTCCCAAAACCTTTTGACTTGGAGGAATTGCTTCTTAAAGTAGGTATTTTACTCCACAAAGGAGCGCTGCAATCGGGACCTGAAAGATTGCTTGTTGGAACAAAAGAAATTGACTTTACCGCGTTTCATGTGACTGATACGCAAAATGGCATGGTGACCGAATTGTCCAAAAAAGAAATCGAACTGCTTCGACTTTTCAATGAGTTTGAGGGTCGGGTTGTTTCTCGTGATGAAATACTCGATCGCCTGTGGGGCAAGGACCAATTTCCAACCACGCGCACTATCGACAACTACATCTTGTCCTTCCGAAAACTCTTCGAAAAAGATCCGAAAAATCCAGTGTATTTTCATTCCATCCGATCCGTGGGTTACAAATTCACCAACGATCCGACTTGAACAATGCACACGCGACATCGGAACAATAATGTGTACCTTTGGTGACCTTAAACCCATGGAAAAATCAACTTCAAAACAACTGCGTTACGACAGTGCCTACCTTAAAATGGCAGAATCGTGGGCTGGACTTTCACATTGCAGCCGTAAAAAGGTAGGGGCCATTATCGTCAAAGATGAAATGATCATTTCCGACGGATACAATGGAACACCTGCAGGATTTGACAACTGCTGTGAAGATACCGACGGCAACACGCAGTGGTATGTGCTTCACGCAGAGGCCAATGCTATTTTAAAGGTAGCCAAGTCAACGAACAACTGTAAAGGCGCAACCCTTTATCTCACACTTTCTCCTTGCCGTGATTGTTCTAAATTAATTCTTCAAGCTGGAATCCGTCGTGTGGTATTCCTTGATAAATACAAAGACACCGAGGGCATTGACTTTTTGCAAAGTGCTGGTGTAGAAACCATTCATATCCAACATACTGACCATGTGGAATAATTCAAGATCTGCCATTGTTTTACCCCTTATTCTCGCGGCTACATTGGCGGGCGGTATGATTATCGGGAATCTGTTGACACCTTCCAAATTGGATGGATATGGCACAGGAAAGGGCAGCGATAAATACCAAAAAATTCAAGATATTATTGAAGTGCTCGACCGAAAATATGTCGATTCACTGGATGGCGAGGACTTGTTCGAAAAGACCATTTCGGATATGCTCCACAAACTCGACCCGCATAGCAATTATATTCCAGCAAAGGAGTTGAAGGCCATTAATGAGTCTATAGAAGGGAAATTCGGTGGTGTTGGTATTCGGTTCTTTATCATCCGAGATACCATTTGCATCACCAACATTATTTCTGGTTCCCCTTCTCAAGCTGCTGGATTTAAAGCCGGAGATAAAATTGTTGCCATCGATGGGAAATCAGCCGTTGGAAAGAAAATCACGAACGAAAAGGTGATGAAAATGTTGAAGGGCACTGAGGGCACTTCGGTGAAAGTAAAAGTAAAACGTGGTCCTAAATTCTTCGAAAAAAGTATTGTTCGTGGGACCATTCCGATCGAATCTGTGGTTGCCGCATACATGATCAATTCCACGACTGGGTTCATTAAAATCGACCAATTTTCTGTAACTACGGCCATTGAGTTCCACGAATCTGCATTGTACCTCAAGAAAAAAGGCATGAAACACCTCATCCTTGACCTACGCAATAATGGTGGTGGGGTGCTCACTTCTGCGACAGATATCGCTGATGAGTTTTTGAAAAACAACGTGCCCATGCTGATCACCAAAGGAAAGGAAGTAGGAAAGAAAACCTACCGCGCAACGCCGGGTGGAATTCTAGAAAACACGGGGGTAACCATTTTGATCAATGCCAACTCCGCATCGGCAAGTGAAATTTTAGCAGGCGCCATTCAAGACAATGACCGCGGAACCATCGTTGGACGACGTTCTTTCGGTAAAGGATTGGTTCAGGAGGACATTAAATTGCGCGATGGCTCTGATCTTCGTTTGACTATTGCGCGCTACTACACGCCAACAGGCAGATGCATTCAGCGTCCATACGATGAGGGGTATGACAAGTACATGGAAGCACAAGTGGATCGCTATGACAACGGTGAACTTTATGCACCCGACAGCAGCTTGTTTGTTGACTCTTTAAAATACCGCACACCAAAAGGTAAAATCGTTTACGGTGGTGGTGGAATCATGCCTGATGTATTTGTTCCCTTCGATTCAACCGGTTTCAACTGGTACTTTACCGAACTCAGATTCTCCCAGGCATTTACCGCATTTACCTTCGATTATGTGCACGACAAACGCAACAAGTGGTCGTCAGTTGAAGAATATGCACGATCATTTAAAGTAAGTGACGAGTTGATTGCTTCCTTCGTTCGATATGCCGAAAAGGAAATGAAAATCAAACAAGACAGACAGGGCTTACTTGGATGCAAATCATTGGTTGCAGAAACGCTCAAAGCAGAAATCGCACGACAACTTTGGACGGAGCATGGCTACTTTCAAATCGTCAACGCCTTCGACAACGAAGTACAAAAGGCATTGAAGGTAAGCAGGTAGATCTTAGTTACGGATGATTTGTGCGGTAAACGGTTGTCCATTTACAGTCATCGACACGAAGTAAATTCCCTTGCGCGCATCTGCACCCGCGTCTGTTGTTCCATCCCATTCAATGGCTAAACCACTACTTGGTAATGTTTCTGCAGTTTTCAAAGCACGTATCAACTTGCCTTGATAATCATAGATTGATACTGAAACAACATCCCCCGCTTTCGCATTGGCATACACAATTTGTGTGGATGTGCTGAACGGATTCGGGAAGGTCATCAAAGGTCCTTGTTGGGCTGGAAGCAATTCATCAATAGATGCACTCATCAAGGTCTCCATGTCGTAGTTTTCATCACCCGCCTGGTAAACCATATAGTGGAAGTAAACAATGAACATCTCATCTGTCGTATTCAACCCAGCCGTAACCGTAGCTCCTGTATTGTTGAGGTATTTACCCGTTCCTTTAATGATTGTTCCTGGAGGTGTCTTGATGACATGTTTGAAGAAGTAGAAATCTTGCCAGTGGAAATCCCACTGTGGAATGTTGGCGTACTTCAACGTATCCCCTGCAGGAGTCACACCGTAGGATTTAATCGTTTGACCCAACAAGTGCATGTGCGGGAAAGCAGACAATACTGAAATCGTTGGGTAAGCCGCGGGCAATGCATATTGCGCATTCACCGTCGTCGTTTGATTGTTCGGCAAAGCGAAATTCCAGTTTTGAATAATCGGATCTGCTGTCACTTGACGCACACCCGTTGTTCCCAACGGATAAAAATGGAAGATTACTTTTGTACTGTCGTATTGCCCATAAGTTCCAGCCGGGTAATGCATTCCGAAATAGATGTTTGATCCTGCGACCATATCAATTCCCAACTTCATTGGAGCCGAGGACGGCAAAACCATTGGTGTGGCTCCTGGCGTGTAACCCGTAATTAATTTCGTTGTAGAGTTCGATGGACTCGCACAGTTCCCTCCAATCGTATCGGTCAATTCGGATACAGCTGGATCGACATAAATCAAGGCGTGATGTACAATCTGACGGTTACCAGGAACAATTTCAATAGCTCTAATTACTCGGTTTTGTGTTAAGCCAGAAGGCACAGAAAAACAGACATAGTCATCATTGGTCGATGTTGCTTTGCTCATGTACGTTGGAATTTGAACGGTCAAATCACCGTTACCCAAAATTGTGTTTGAGGTGTACACTGGCGCAGGAGGTGTGTTTGCTGCAATTCCTTCGGGAAAACCTGCCATGATCCAGTCCAAAATCAATGTTTTCTCTGCTGCCGTCAATGAACGGTCGTGCACATACTGCTGATAGGTGTTGTCTGGAGGCCATGGTGGCATGTGTCCTTGATTCACCGCGTCATAAATCGCTGCTGACATCGGACTCACTTCACTATAAGACATATAAGAAGTAGGTGCAATACCACCTGTGTGGTGACATTTCGTGCATTTATTGTAGAATACTTGAGCTACATCATTGCTCCACGTTTGACCGAAAGCGGAAAATCCAGCCAAAACGGAAACGAAAAGAAGTGCATTTTTCATAGTTCAGTGCTTAATTAGTGCTGCAAAATAAAACAATTTTCAATAGCACTCATGCTTTCAAGCGAAAATTGAGTGTTTTCCGCGATGCAATGTATACGCCAGCGAAGATAATCAACATGTAAATAATCTTTGTCCAGGTGATGGTCGCCGTATAATCCTCGGCAATCCCCATGGCCGTAAAAAGGTAGGCGAATAGCATCACTTGTACTGGCTGAAAATAGATGTAGGTACTCGACACCGAAGCACTTAAAT
>CANGIC010000048.1 GCA_947453795.1 Flavobacteriales bacterium | reverse complement strand
TTATTGTTGGCGCTTCTTCGTTTTTTTGGAATGGATATAACGCGTCTTCCGGTAAGGTATTCGGCGGTTAGACTGTTTGTTGCGCCCATCAACGCGGCATGGTTTCCTTGAAAAACAACCTCTCCACCATAGGAACCGGCCAGCGGACCGATATCCAAGATTTCATCTGCTGCGCGCATGATTTCTTCTTCGTGCTCCACCACAATTACGGTGTTGCCTGCATCTCTCAATCGGTGTAAAACAGTGATTAATCGTTCCGTATCCTTGGGGTGTAATCCAATGGAGGGTTCGTCCAAGATGTACATCGATCCCACCAAACTACTACCCAAGGAAGTGGCCAAGTTGATGCGTTGTGATTCGCCTCCAGACAAAGAGTTTGATCGGCGATTTAAGGTCAAGTAGCCAAGTCCAACATCCATCAAGAAACCCAATCGACTGGTTATTTCGGGCAAAATTCGTTTGGCGACTTGGGTGTCATGCGCGGCAAGATCCAGCGATTGGAAAAAAGCATGACTTTCAGTGATCGGCATGAGGACAACATCAACAATTGATTTCCCTTCTACAAGGACATAGCTGGCATCTTTGCGCAAACGTGTGCCCTGACAATCCGGGCAATCCGTTTTACCTCGATAGCGTGACAGCATCACGCGGTATTGGATTTTGTAGGTTTGACTTTCTAAGAACTTGAAAAAGCCATTCAGTCCTGTAAAATGTTTGTTCCCCGTCCAAAGAAGTTCGAATTCAGCGGCGCTAAGCTCTTGAACAGGTCGGTGTATCGGAAAATCAAATTTCTTTGCGCTATAAATCAGTTCATTAAGGTATTCTCCCATGGTGTCGCCTTTCCATGGTTGAATCGCCCCCTCGTAAACACTCAATTGTTTGTTTGGAAAAACCAGATTTCGATCGACACCAATGACTTGACCATAGCCCTCACAGGTTTTGCAAGCGCCAAATGGATTGTTAAATGTGAAAAAATGAATACTCGGCTCCTGAAATTCCATGCCATCCAATTCAAAGCGGTTGGTAAAGGCAAGTGTTTCGCCAGAATCCACGATGCGCAAATGACATTCTCCGCCACCTTCGAGGAACGCCAATTGTATGGAATCGGCATAGCGGGCTTGTTCTTCCTCCGCGATATTCAGCGCGATGCGGTCAACGACCAGCAAGGCATTGGCAATGGCAGCATCTGGGGCTTCCAATTGATCTTCAATGAGTATAGTTTCATTATTGAGCAGCAATCGGCTAAATCCCTGTTGGTGTAATATGGACAGTTGACGATCCACACCGTATTTTGCAAAACCAGGTATTGGGCAGCAAACCAGCATTTTTGTACCAATCGTGTGGGTGTTTATTGCATTCATGACATCCTTCACCACGTGTTTTTTCACTTGGTCTCCAGAAATAGGCGAAAAGGTATTTCCAATTCGGGCAAATAAAATCTTCAAGTAATCGTAGATCTCGGTACTGGTGCCAACTGTCGATCTCGGATTGCTAGAAATTACTTTCTGTTCAATGGCAATGGCTGGAGAAATGCCTTTGATGTAATCCGTTTCTGGTTTATTTAATTTACCTAAAAACTGTCGTGCATAAGAGGAGAGACTTTCGATGTACCGACGCTGTCCCTCCGCATAAAGCGTGTCAAAAGCCAACGACGATTTTCCAGAGCCAGATAGCCCAGTTATCACCGTCATTTTTCCATGTGGAATGCGCACACTAAGGTTTTTCAGGTTGTGCACCCGTGCTCCTTTTATTTCAATATATTTTTGGTTCGACATTCCCGTGATTTGATTCAAAGATAACAACACTCCTGCGAAGTTTCTGTTTCCACTTAAAGAAAGAAAAAGTTTGTAGTTTAAAAATGATGTGGTATATTAGCAACTGTTAATTCTAAAAGACGATCGCCTATAGACACATATTTACTCTGAATTTCAATTAGTTACATTAAAGTAGAGTAGATTATGTTGTTGAACAATCTTGACGATCGTGACCTCGTAAGTGCGTACATGGATGGAAATGAAAAGGCATTTGAAGTGCTTTTGCTGCGCCATAAAGATAAAATGTACCGATTCATTTACATGAAAGTGCGAAACCGTGATTTAGCGGAAGACATCTTTCAAGAGGCCTTTGTAAAAATCATCAATACACTGAAGTTAGGTGCCTACAATGAAGAGGGGAAATTTTTGCCTTGGGCCATGCGTATCGCACACAACCTTGTGATCGACCACTTCCGAAAAAGTAGTAAAATGCGGATGATTTCAGAATCTTCCTCCAGCCGTGAGGACTTCAATATTTTTAGCGTGCTTTCGTTGGACGAAAAAAATGCACACGAAACCATCGCTTATGGGGAATTGGAGAAGCAAATGGTTGGATTGATAGATCACTTGCCTCAAAGTCAACGCGACATTTTGATCAAACGTTTGTACCAGGAAATGTCATTCAAAGACATCGCCGAAATGGAGGATATTTCCATCAATACGGCGTTGGGGAGAATGCGTTATGCCTTGATTAACTTGCGTAAATTGATTGAAAAGCACCAGCTCGTAACGGAAATTTAATCATGAAAAAATTTATTTTCCTACTGCTCTGTGCGGTTTTCGTTTCTTGTGCACAGCAGCATTGTCCGAATGGAATTCCTGTTAAAATGAAGAATCTGACAGGATTGGATGGTTGTGGGTGGGTGCTCGAGTTAAGTGATGGCTCGCGCATGGAACCCATCAACTTAAATGCATTCAACGTGAAAATGGTTGAAGGAAAGAAAATTTATGTCACTTTCGAAGATTTTCCAGCAGCCAGCATTTGTATGGTGGGAAAAATAGTGAAAATTACTTCCGTTTGTGAATGATTAGAGGTCTGAAGGCAACATGTGGCGCTCCTTCTTTTCTTGATAAATATCAGCAATCGTAACCAAGATCGCGGTCTCTTCGACATTTCCAAACTCCGGATTCACCGCCGTTCCAAAAGTCCTCATTGTCGGTGATAGATTCATGTAAATATTCACCAAAGGCGGAATGAATTCCCCGTTTTCTTTGACCGCGCTGTTGAGCACTTTGAATCCATCCTTGAAATCCAATCCTTTTAGTTGGCCATCTACATAGCTCCGATCATAATTTTGAACAAGCGGGTGGAAGGGCTTCATCAACTTGTCCTTGTCGGGAAAATAATGATGCATAAAGTGCAACAGGAAGTCTCGACTTGCCGTGTTGTAATTGGGGTACATCGTCACTTTTCCAAAGAAATAGCGAATGTCAGGGTTGTAAATAACCAAGGCCCCTAAACCGTCCCAAATATTGTCCAAAGCAAAAAGTCCCTTGCGTGGATTCACTGAAGGTTGAAAATTTGGTTGTACCCAGCTTCGTCCCAATTCAATGGTGTAAGGCAAAAAGTCACGAATAAATTTCTCTGAAAAATCAAAATAGTGGGTGGTGGACAAATGGATTTCTCCTTCACTTGTCATGGCATCTTGACAGCGAATGAAACGGTAACCCCCAATGATTTCTTCGTCCTCAGGCGACCAAACAATGAGCTGCTGGTAGCAATGTTCGGAGGTGTCAAAGTCATCTAAGTCAACTTCTTCGCCCGTTCCACCGCCGGATGCACGAAAGGTGACTTCGCGCAGTCGTCCAATCTCACGAATAACATGTGGTGCATTGTGATGGTTCACAATATAAATGTCATTTTCTCCTTTGCGCGTGTGTCGAACAAAGCGTTCTGGACACAATTCCAACTTCAGGATTTCTTTATCAATGGGGGCTATTATTTCTTGCATGTTTTATCTTCTTATTCTGTTTCTTTTGCCAAGTCATATACACTTTTGCGCACCTGTTGTGCTATGGCACGTTCATCCAAGGTGGCGTACGTTTGATTGACATAGATCGGATCCCCAACGCGAAAAACCATGGTTTTGTTCCGCTGTTTGAAGAGTTCATCGGCAAGAAAAAGCATTTCAATGTTCACTTTGATTCCAAAGAACTTGCGAATTCGCGAAAGCCGGTAGAAAAATGGGGTCAATTTCCCATTGATATAAATGGGTACGATGGGTTGGTCAAATTTCTTGGCATAAGTAATGAATGTTTTTTTCCACTCCAAGTCCCGAACTTTACCATCAACCATTCGGCTCACAAGTCCAGCGGGAAAAATCACCAAGGCATTGTCAGATTCAAAAGCATTGGAAATTTGTTGCCTCACCGAGCCGTCATTTTTTCCGTGTTTATTGACCCCTACAAAGAGACCGCTTAGGTTTGTTAAGTTCATGAGGAGGTCGTTCACAATAAACCGTAAATCGGTTCGGTGTGCTTTTGTGGCCGCCACGAAAGCAACGGCATCCATTCCGCCGAGTGGATGATTCATGGCAATGATGACTGGTCCCGATTGGGGGATTTTATCCATGCCTTCAATCTCGATGGTGATGTTGAAGAAACGAATGACCTCTTCGCAAAATTCCGTGTCGTAGAGGTGCCCGTGTTCTTCTAAAAACGCATTGATTTCATCTTGATGTAAGATGCGTTTTAGGTAGCGAAAAACAAATCCAGGAAGCCACTTCGCTAACCTTGGGCGTTTGCTTTTGACCAATCGCTGAATGTCGATAAAACGCTCTTTTTCCATAGTTTTTGTAAAGGTACTTCGAACGCGCCATGGAGATTATGACCTAGCTAATGTTTTATTCACAATGTTTTATTGAATTCTTGTCCTTTTAATGCCTGTCACTCGCCTTTTCTTCCCTCAATATTGCTTAATTTTGCCGCATATTTTAATCGTAATTTATAATTCCATGATTCAACTTTCTGATCGACTGCTAGCAATGGAGGAATCCGCAACAATTGCCATGTCTCGAAAAAGCCGTGAATTAAAGGCCCAAGGCAAAGATGTCATTTCTTTAAGTCTAGGCGAACCTGATTTTTTTACCCCACAATTTATAAAGGATGCGGCCTTGGAGGCCATGGACAATAATTTTACGATGTACACGCCAGTGCAAGGGTATGATGACCTGCGCGATGCCATCGCTTTAAAGTTTAAACGCGACAATGGACTGACATACACGAAAGATCAAATTGTTGCGTCAACGGGTGCAAAACAATCCATCGCCAATGTCGTGTTGAGCATAATTGGTCCTGGTGACGATGTCATTATTCCAGCGCCGTATTGGGTTTCTTATTTGGAAATTGTAAAGGTGGCAGAAGGAAATTCGATTGTGATTCAGGCGGGTATCGAAGATGATTTTAAAATAACAGGCAAAGCACTTGAAGCGGCCATTACACCAAAGACCAAGATGATTATTTTCTCTTCGCCTTGCAATCCAACGGGTTCGGTGTATACCAAAGCTGAACTGCGCGAGATAGCAGATGTCTTGGTAAAGCATCCAAATATTGTGGTGATTTCAGATGAAATATACGAGCACATCAATTTTGAAGGTAAACATGAAAGTTTGGCCCAGTTTCCTGAGGTGTTTGACCAAGTGGTGACTGTAAATGGACTGTCTAAAGCATGGGCCATGACGGGGTGGAGATTAGGGTATATCGGTGCTTCGAAACAAATCGCGGATGCCTGTACCAAGGTACAAGGACAATTTACTTCAGGACCGTGTTCAATTACCCAAAAAGCAGCCATTGTGGCTTTAAAAGCTGATCCAGCGATTTTGAGTGATATGATTGCGGCGTTTAAAAATAGACGTCAATTGGTGCTTGATGCACTAAATCAAATGCCTGGTGTAAAAACCAATGTTCCCGATGGTGCCTTCTATGTTTTTCCTGATGTGTCTTCGTTCTATGGCAAATCTTATGGCGAATGGCATATAAAAAATGGCGACGACCTTTGCATGTACCTGCTTTCCGAAGCATTGGTGGCCTTGGTACAGGGGGAGGCCTTTGGTTCTCCTGAATGTATTCGTATATCGTATGCGGCCTCCGAAGAAACGCTCACGGAAGCGATGAAGCGCGTAGGAGCTGCTTTATCTAAATTGCACGCATGAAAATAGCTGAATTGTTCGAGCGCTTCAATGGCAAACGCATCCTCGTTATTGGGGATGTGATGATTGACGCCTACATGCGTGGAACGGTTTCGCGCGTTAGCCCAGAAGCGCCTGTGCCGATTGTGAGTTTGGACAAGGAAGAAAAACGCTTGGGTGGCGCCGCAAACGTAGCGGTAAACCTCTTGGCCTTGGGTGCAAATCCGGTCATTTGTTCAGTAGTCGGCGATGACGACAGTGGACGATTGATGCGCCAATTATTGGAGAATGCAACCATTTCTTCTGATGGATTGATTCACAGTGCGTCGCGCATTACGACTGTCAAAACGCGCATCATCGGCAATAACCAACATTTGCTGCGCATTGATGCAGAAGTGACGGATGCCATTACGGAACAAGAAGAGAATGCACTGATCGCACGAGTAGAGGGCTTGTTGAATAAAGGCGTTGACGGCATTATCTTCGAAGATTACAACAAAGGTTTGCTTACAGCGCGTTGCATTGGTGAAATCATCCGTTTGGCACATACATTTGGCGTAAAAACAACAGTAGATCCGAAAAAGGATAATTTTTTAAGCTACAAAGGCGTGACCTTGTTTAAACCCAATTTGAAAGAATTGAAAGAAGGGCTAGGTCTTCAATTTTCATTTTCTAAAAATTATGAATTGTTTGAAACTGCCGTTGATCAGCTGGAAGATCAACTGAACAATACCATTTCGCTTGTAACACTTTCGGAACATGGGGTATATATCCAGTCAAAAGGTGAAGGACATCATGTTCCGGCGCACATTCGAAATATTGCCGATGTCAGCGGAGCAGGAGATACGGTGATTTCAGTAGCGACTTTGTGTTTGGTCTCCGATTTCCCGATGAAGCTAATTGCCGAAGTGTCGAACATTGCCGGTGGACTGGTCTGCGAGGAAAGTGGTGTTGTAGCGATAAATAAATCTCAACTGTTGAACGAATGCCGAGAACTTCTGGCGGATACTATTGTTTAGCTCTTATACTAAAGACAAAAAATGGAAGAACGAAAAGTTGTTAAACCGTATGGTGATCAAGACCGATCGAAGAAAGAGGAAGTGGCTGAAATGTTCAACAACATCTCGGGTCGCTACGATTTCTTGAACCATTTTTTATCACTTGGCATCGACAAGATCTGGCGCCGTAAAGCGGTGAAAAAACTGAAGGAAATCAATCCGACACGGATCCTCGACATCGCCACAGGAACAGGAGATTTCGCTATCCAATCTTTGACATTGAAGCCAACAGAAGTCGTTGGAATTGATATTTCCGCGGGCATGTTAGAGGTGGGTAAAACCAAAATGAAAGCAAAGGGGGTTGATCATATCGTCCGCATGGAATTGGGGGATTCTGAGAACCTTACTTTTGAGGATGGCTATTTCGATGCAGTAACAGTGGCCTTTGGGGTGCGCAACTTTGAACATCTTGAAAAAGGCCTTGGGGAAATGCTTCGGGTCACACGCAGTGGTGGTCGGATTGTCATTCTTGAATTTTCAAAACCGAAACGCTTCCCTGTAAAGCAATATTACGCTTTCCACTCCAGGTATATCATTCCATTTTTTGGCAAGCGAATTTCCAAAGATGGCCGTGCCTATGCTTATTTGCCTGAATCAGTCGCCGCATTTCCAGAAGGAAAGGAGTTTACTGATATTTTGACGCAAGTGGGGTACCAAAAGGTGAGTGCAGAAACTGTTTCTGGTGGGATCGCAACGATTTATTCCGGATTTAAGAAATAAGTTGGGGAAGCAGCCGTTATGAAAAGCATGAAAATCGGAACCTTCATCTTGATGCAATGCTTCGTATTGTCTGTATTTGGACAATTGGAAAAACCGCAGAATTACAAGCGTTTCGATCAGCGGTTCATACATTTTGGATTTATGTTGGGTTGGAATTCAGCCAGTTTCTCAACTTATCAAAGTGCAGATGCTTTTTCAAAATACCACTTAAAATCTTTGGTGACTAACTCACAGCCCGGTGGTCAAGTTGGTATTGTTACGACAATGAAGATTGGGACTCCCGTGGTTCGCCTGCGTTTTATCCCCACATTGTCCTTTCAGGAAAGAGTATTGAATTACACGTTCATGAGCATGAACACCGGTAAGGATTCGTTGGCCGAAGAACGCGTGAATTCGACAAACTTGGATTTTCCCTTGATGTTTCAATTCAGGACCTTGCGCTTAAACAATTTCGCATCCTATTTTCTCTTGGGTGGACAACCCAGCATTGACTTGCAGTCTCAGGAAAAAGCATCACAGAATTACGCCGACCCTTTTATAAAAATAAAGAAATTTGATTTCCAAGGTCAAATTGGTGCAGGTGTTGAATTCTTTACACCTTATTTTAAATTTGGGATTGAATTGAAATACTCACAAGGATTTACCAATTCATTCATACAGGACAATACCAATTCATCTCGCCCTATTGATCGCTTGTATAACCGCGTGTGGTGGGTGTCGTTCATTTTTGAAGGATAATGGGTAAGGTTGTTCAATTCCGCATGCGTCCGGAAGAACTCTTGGACGAACATCTTCTACTTTTAGTTATTGCAAGAGAATCAGGAAAATCGATTGGGGAGTTTCACTTCGAATGGCGTAAACGCAGTATCGATGCGCGCAAACGCGATATTTTCTACAACTGCACCCTTGAGGTCTATGACAATGACGAAACTCCGAATAAGGAGGAGTCATTTGAACCGAAAAATGTAGCAGAAGCCCCAATCATTCACATTATTGGTGCAGGTCCTGCAGGACTTTTTGCGGCCTTGCGTGCTTTGGAACTGGGGTTGAAGCCCATTGTTTTTGAACGCGGAAAAGATGTGCGTGCGCGCCGTCGCGATTTGGCTACCTTAAACAAGACAAGTGCAGTAAATCCAGAATCGAATTATTGTTTTGGCGAAGGAGGTGCAGGAACCTATTCGGATGGAAAATTATATACACGGTCAAAGAAAAGGGGAGATGTAGATCGCGCACTGCGTTTGTTTGTTCAGTTTGGTGCGGATAAAGACATTCTTGTAGATGCGCATCCTCACATTGGAACCAATAAACTTCCGCAGATCATTGTTGCAATGCGCGACGCAATTATTCGCAGTGGTGGAGAGGTACATTTCGACTCAAAATTAACGAATGTAATCATTGAAGAGGATAAGGTTAAAGAAATTGAAATCAATAACTTACACAAGATTGAGTGCCGTAATTTGATTGTCGCAACTGGCCACTCTGCACGCGATATTTTTGAGCTTTTTCACACCAAAGGAATCCGAATTGAAGCGAAACCCTTTGCCTTGGGAGTGCGCATTGAACACACCCAAGATTTGATTGATGAAATTCAATACCACGGAAAGCACCACGACGACATTTTGCCTCCTGCCAGTTATTCACTTGTTGAACAGATCGATGGACGTGGTGTCTATTCTTTTTGTATGTGCCCAGGAGGTATCATTGCACCGTGTGCCACAGCACAAAATGAAGTGGTTACAAACGGTTGGTCACCCTCAAAACGAAACAATCCCTATTCGAATTCAGGAATTGTGGTAAGTGTTTATCCAACAGATTTCCCGGGATTTGAAAATGATCCTTTTGTCTGCTTGAATTTTCAGAAGTCAGTAGAACAGAAGTGTTGGGAAGCAGCAGGACAAACACAGAAAGTTCCTGCACAACGCATGCTTGATTTTATCCACGATAAAAAATCGACGGATTTTCCAAGATCCTCATACCAACCTGGGATTGTCAGTGTAAGGATGGATGACGTGTTGCCAGAATTTATAGCGCAGCGTTTGAGGAAGGCCTTCGTTCAATTCGGAAAGAAGATGCAGGGTTTTTTAACGAACGACGCTGTGTTGCATGCCCCCGAATCCCGAACTTCATCACCGATCTCCATTCCAAGAAAAAACGATACACTTGAACATATTGAGATTCAAGGGATTTATCCATGTGGTGAAGGAGCAGGGTATGCTGGTGGAATTATCTCTGCAGCCATCGATGGCATGAAGTGTACCGAAGCTATTCATCAAAAAATTAATAGGCAATGATTCATGTAAGAGCGATACTTTTTTGTTTAATTTCTTTCATAGCTGCCTCCGTTTGTGCACAAACAAGAGTAACGGATTATTCAAATGCAGGAAATTGGGCAGTATTACCTGGAGCTTATCCGAAAACACTTTTAACAGAATTTTCGGAAATAAAATCTGAGGATGTAGATGTGTTTTATGTGTACCCAACTTTTCTGTTGGATGCGAAAGATCAACGATGGAATTACCCCATTAACGACTCGATTCATCGCGAGAAGGTTGTAGGAACTGCTGTTCCCTTGCAAGCATCTGCTTGGTGTTCAGCAGGTAATTTGTATGTTCCTTTTTATCAACAAGCACACATTCGCTCATATTATGAATTGGATAGTGGTGGGTATGATGCCTTGATGTTGGCATATAAAGATGTTTGTGCCGCATTTGACTATTATTTAGCAAATTACAACAACGGCAAGGGGATTATTTTGGCTGGTCATAGTCAAGGTTCGACACACCTCTCGATGTTGTTACGGGATTATTTTGATGGCAAAGAATTACAAAATAAGCTTGTTGCGGCCTATATACCGGGAATTGGGATCGATACGACAATGTATTCTACCATTTCCTTGATGACGAACAAAGAAGAAATAGGCGGATATGTTACATGGAACACCTTTCGAAAGAAATTTGACATGCGCCAATACAAGTGGTACAAAGGAAAAGCAGTGATCAATCCGATTACTTGGGACAAGTCGCTTGTGGCTTCTTCAAATGATCATTTAGGTTTTCTTTTTTCCAATGGGAAAATGTACAGGCATTCAGTAACCACACATCTTGCGGATGGTGTCATTTGGATCAATCCTCCGAAGTTTCCATTTCGCTACTTGGCTTTTACCATGAAGAATTATCATGCAGGAGATATCAACTTATTCTGGGAAGACATTCGTGTTAATAGCTTGTTGCGTGTTCAGAAATACCTAGAAACCAAGCGTTAGGATTATCCTTCAGAACGTTTAAATTCAGAAAGTAGTATACCCGTTGCAACAGCGACATTTAAGGACTCTGCCTTTCCAAAGCCAGGGATATGAATAGGTGTGTTGATGTACGGCTTTATGTTTGAACGAATTCCTTTTCCTTCATTGCCCATCACCAAAACTCCAACTTTTTCAAGTGAACGGTGGTAGACATTTTCTCCTTCGAGGAGCGCACCGTAAATGGGGAGTTCACACGTGGCTAAATAATGTTCTAATGAGGTGTAGATCACATTCATGCGCAACATAGAGCCCATGCTGGCTTGAATCACCTTAGGGTTGTAAATATCCGCAGTGTCTTCCGAGCAAACAACCGTATCAATACCAAACCAATCCGCTGTTCGCAGAATAGTCCCCATATTCCCAGGGTCTTGAACACCGTCAAGTGCAAGAATTAATCCTTTGGATTTAATCGACTCCTTATTCTTGGCTTTTCTGAGTATTGCGAGACTTTTATTCGGAGTTTTCAACGTTGAAATCTGGGCCAATTCTGTTTCCGAAATGAGTTCGACATTCTTGCTGAATTTTTGCGAGTTCATTTCAGTTGTTGAATAGACTTCTTCAATCACGTCGGGGAAATCGCGCATGGCCTCAGCGACCATTTTTTCACCTTCAACGAGGAATAATCCGAGGTCATCACGGTTTTTTTTTAACTGCAATGAACGGATCCATTTTATCTTGTTCTTCGATAGTCCTGACACAACTTCTTATTTACTATTTTTGCACTGAAAAGATTCATATTGAGCGCCGTCAAACTTACATATATTCTATTAATTCTCCTTGCACTTGTTTCGTGTAGATCGTCAAGGTATGTCCCTGAAGGTCGATATCTTGTCAAAAAAAACACGATTCTACTGGAAGGAGAAAAAATGGATGTGGACGACATAGCAGAGATTATCCGACAGAAACCGAATTTTAAAACCGCGGGGGTGAAATTGCGCCTAGCTGCATATAATGCCATAGATTCTAGTGCAGTAGCTGAAAAGCGTTTCGAAAAGAACATTCGATTGCGAGAAATCAATCAGCGTAAAAAAGACAAACAGAACAAAATCAATGCGCGGCGCATCGAAAAAGCCAGAGCCAAAGGCAATGAGCTCTATACCGAACGAATCATTCCATTAAAGGACACCATTGAACCGAAACTGTTTTTGCGCGAATGGTTCAAATACAAAATTGGCGAAGCGCCCATCGTTTTTGACAGCATACCTTTCAATAAATCCATCGAGCAAATAAGTGCTTATCTGAAAAAGAAGGGATGTTATCGAAGTCACATTACCGGAACCGTTGACTACAAAAAGAACAAAAAAGCAATTGTCAGTTACCATGTGCAAACAGGACCAATTTTTACCATAGATACCGTTCGGGTGTATTGTAAAAATCCGATTGTGTCAGAGAACTTTGTCAATTACATTAAACAATCGGAGGAACATCCGTTGAAGGGGAAACCCTTTGATACCGATCTTCTAGATGAATTTCGCTCAAAATTGGCGCGCTACATGCGAGACAATGCCTTGTATGGTTTTAGCACATCACACATTACCTTCGAAGCCGATACTTCATACGATAGCATGACCGCCAATTTGGTGATTATTTTTTCAGACCGCATGGTGCGCAGCACCGTAAACAGGGATTCACTTATTGCCATCAAGCACCAAAACACCTTGATTGACCATGTTTACTTCCACATTGCGGATACCATTTATTACAAAGGGAATTTTAAACGAAACATGAATTTGCTTGGTCGCGATGTGATGGATGGGCAATTTCTCCGCACCACAGATACTTTTCGCTATGAGGAGGTGCTGCTGCGCAAGAAAAATGCGCTTGATCCTTTCCGAAAGGCGACGTTTTATTACAACGGAAAATTGGCCATTGATCCCGATGTGATTGAATTGCAAAGCTACCTGGAGGAGACCAATTACTACAAGGAGTATTACCTTGAGCGCACCTATACCCGCATGATGCAATTGGGGGTGTTCCGAGTCATTAAACCTGAATTGGTGGAGATTCCAGGCACCAATAAGTTGGATGTACATTACTATCTCGTTCCTGCTAGTCGTCAAAGTTTTGGTTTTGAGCCACGTGCCACAAACTCCAATGGATACCTGGGAGTTTCCGGTTCATTCAACTATGTCAACAAGAATTTGTTCGGTGGTGCAGAAAAATTGACATTTACGGTGAGTGGAGGATTCGAGTCGCAACCGCCAGTTTTCGATGAAACACAAGACGGAAAGAAAATTAAAACAGCCGGACGAAGTTTTAACACCTTTGAAATTGGACCGAGTGTAAAGTTAGATATCCCAGGTTTGTTTCCAGCGAAAGTTACGGCCATGTCAAAACGCCAACGTCCACGCACCGTCATTTCCACAGCATACAATTACCAACGAAGGAGTGATTTTGAGCGGCACATCTTTCAGTTGAATTATTTATGGCGGTTCTATGGCGGCGAAAAAGGAAAAACCCAAATCATTCAACTCGGATTGCCTTTTGCGTCTGTCGTGAAGTTTGTGCGCATCGATAAAAAACCCGCATTTCAAGCAAAGCTGGATCAATTGAATGACCTGTTTTTGCGCAACGCCTACAATGATCAATTTATCTGGCAGGATTGGAAAATCACCTTCGAGTACAACAACAAGGAAAAGGAAGCAAAAGGCAAAGGTTCCTTGTATTTCAATTCAACACTTGATCCTGCAGGAAATACCTTGGCCATCTTTAAGAAATACCAAGACACCATTGCCAATGGCCAAAAAACAATTTTCGGTGTTGGCTATTCTCAGTTTATTCGTTTAGATAATGATGTGAATGCTTCTTATCCTTTTGGTCAGAAAAGCAGTATGCACGGACGACTGCAGTTGGGGGCAGGAATGCCTTATGGCAACACAAAAACCTCCTTGCCATACGATTATAGCTTCTTTGCAGGTGGAGCCAATGACAACAGGGGTTGGAGAGCGAGAGCTCTGGGTCCTGGAGGATATAAATACTATCTTGACAGTAACCGAACGGTAACACAGATTGGGGATATCCGCTTGGGAGCATCGGCCGAATTTCGTTTTTCTTTGGGCGAAATGTTGAAAGGGGCATTCTTCGTAGATGCAGGAAATGTGTGGACATTTAATAAAGATGCGAACCGGATCGGAAGTCAATTTTCGGCGAATTGGTTCCGAGAAATCGCTGTCTCAGCAGGAGTCGGGCTGCGTATCGACTTGGATTTCTTTATTGTCCGTGTAGACCTTGGATTGCCCTTAAGTAATCCAGCATTACCGAGTGGTGAGAAATGGATTTTTACACGTAATCGTCCTCAGTTTGTAAGTGAAGCAACTGCGGTGTTTGGTCCTGATTATAAGCAGTATGTGCCCAAATTGTTCATCCCAGTGTTACACTTTGGAATTGGCTATCCTTTCTAATGAGGATTACGAATTACGAGTTACGAAGTATGATCACGTCTTTTGTCCATTGTCCATTGTCTTTTGTCCCATTTTCTAGTCTTAATATATCTTGATGTCTTAACATCTTGACCTCTATTGGGAATTTGATTTCTTCTGGAATTTTTAATTCGTCACCTTCTGAATTCTCGCCTCTAGCTCATGATTCCCAACTAGTAACTCGTCATTAGTAACTCGTAACTGTTAAAGTCCCTTGTCCTTCGAAGCTCAAAGAGCGAAGAAGTGCCAATTATTCAGAGTGAGAGTGAGAGTGAGAACGTTCGAAGTCTTTCGAAGCTCAAAGAGCGATGAAGAATCAATTGTCTCTTGTCCATTGTCCATTGTCTCCCTCAAGACTCCAAGATCGTAAGTTTAGCAAACACAAGCAACACCGTCTTCGCACCATGATGTGGGAAAAAGATGGTTGCTTTTCGATCTGCACCTTGCCCTTCAAGCTTTGTGACCTTTCCTTTCCC
>CANGIC010000047.1 GCA_947453795.1 Flavobacteriales bacterium | reverse complement strand
TTGGAAACATTGGACTTTGTTATGTGAAATCTGGTTCTGCAACCGTTTACCCTAGTTGTGCGTACACAGGACGTCTAGCTTCCGACCCATTGAATCAAATGACATTTGCTGAAACAATTGCGGCAGCAGGTACTTTCTCTTACACTGGAGGTGGTAACCGTTTTGGAGACTACTCACAAACTACTTTGGCGCCTGACGGATCTACGTTCTGGCACACAAGTGAATACAGTGGTGCAAATGCAAACTCAATGCGTACGCGTATTTACTCGTTCCAATTGGCTTTACCGACAAATGCGAATGTATCCATCACGTCAAGTGATGCGGACAATTCAATTTGTGCAGGTACTTCAGTAACCTTTACTGCAACACCAACAAACGGAGGGACTAATCCATCATACCAATGGCAAGTGAATGGAGCCAACGTGGGAACAAACAGTGCAACCTATACAAATACCAATTTGAATTCTACAGATGTTGTTACATGTATCATGACATCTAATCAAAGTGGTGCGACAAACAACCCTGCAACATCAAACGCGATCACTACAACAGTGAACACAACGGTTACACCTTCGGTTACTATCTCAGGTAACAATACGATTTGTTCAGGTACAGCAACAACATTTACAGCTGGAGCAACAAACTCAGGTTCTACCCCGAGCTACCAATGGCAGGTAAATGGTGCAAACGTTGGAACAAACAGTTCTACATTGACATCTACAGTATTGACAAATGGCGCTACGGTAACTTGTATTATGACTTCGAATGCTGCGTGTGTGACGACACCAACAGCAACATCGAATACGATTACAATGAACGTAACAACGACGCCAGCGACACCAACAATTACAAACAATGGTGGTGTATTGTCATCTAGCGCAACATCTGGTAATCAATGGTACTTCAATGGTTCAATCATCGCAGGTGCCACAGGACAAACGTACACGCCAACAGCGAACGGAGTTTATACAGTAATCGCATCGAATGGCGCGTGTACTTCCGGAACATCTGCGGGATCAACAATCAGTGGATTGGGTGTGGAAGAAATGGATCCTTATGCCTTCACGATCTATCCTAACCCATCTCAAGGTGACTTCACGGTATCATTCAATGCCATGGTAACTGAAACGTATTCATTGCGTGTATTTGACGAAATGGGTAAATTGGTTTACGACGATCAATTGTCGAATGTGAACGGTGAAACCAAAAAAGATGTTCGTCTAGGTCGTTTGGCGACAGGTGGATACACAGTTGTGTTATCAAACGGTTCTGTTGAAACGAAAAGAAAGATGATTATCAAAAGATAACTCCTTCTGAAAAATAACATTGGAAAGGGTCTACATCGGTAGGCCCTTTTTTTTTCCTAAAACTCTTCCATTTTTTGCACATCTATGTGCTTTCGCATCAATTCAAAAGTGTCCTTCTTTAATCGAAATCGAAAGGTGCAGTGATAGATACTTAGTCCAGCATAATAATCGAGCAGAATGGTATGCTTGTCCAATAGCTCCCAATACCCATTGATACCGTAGTATTTAAAACCGTACTCAGTCGTGTCAAGTGGAAGGCATTCACCAGATTGATAAAAGGTAGCATCTTTGCTAAATACGAACCACTCACAGCACGACATGCCATCTGCAATGGACATAGAGTTGAATCGTACAGAATCTCTTGAATAAATTAATTGAGTGGGAATCTCCAAATCTGATAGCGCAGTTTTTTCAACAACAAACCACTTCCCTAGCACTAGCGCTGATTGACATTGCGCAAAAGGCACGCCTGAGAAAAATAGAAATACAGAAAATGTAAAGTTTATCCTAGACAATTTATTCTGGAAAATTAATTTTGCTTACCAGCTGCCGCCTGAACCACTGCCGCCGAAGCCGCCACCGCCGAAGCCGCCAAAGCTACTTCCTCCTCCAGAACTTGAGCCACCGCCCCATCCTCCACCTCCGTAGAACATACCACCAGAACCCATCGTAAATCCTCCGCCTCGTCCTCCTCTACCTCCTCTTCGGAAAAAGAAAATCACAAATAGTGCGATTATAATCAATGTGCCAATAACGCCCATTGGACTGTCACCACCTGTTCGATTGGCATATTCCTTTTCGTCGTATTCCTTTTTCACCAAGGACATGATGACCGTCAGCGCCGCATCAATACCTTCGTAATATTTCCCATTTTTAAACTGTGGGAGCATTTCATTTTCCAGAATTCGCTTGCCCGTTAAGCTTCCAATCACCCCTTCCAAACCATATCCAACAACCAATTCAAATTTCCGTTCCCCTGACCCACCGGTTGGTTTAATCAAAAGTACAGCGCCATTGTCAAACTTCTTTTTCCCCACGCCCCAAGCGTGACCGAGGTCCGTTGCAAATTCCCAAGGTGAATAACCCTGTAAATCATCTATGATGACAATAACAATTTCATTGGAGGTTTCTTTCTCGAAATCATCCAGTTTCTTTTCAATTTTTGCCGCATCTGACACCGATAAAAAATTCGGGAATTCTTTGGACAAATTGTTGTAAAATCTCGGAGGATTAGGCGCCGGTGGAATCACGGAATCGAGCGCGAATGAACCAAAAGTCAGGGCTAGAAATCCCCACAAAACGAGTACACGAAAAATCACTTGATTTCTTTTCATATCAACCAAGTGTAATGTCATTGTCCAACTCATTTACATCGCCTTCTTCAAAAGGAAACGCCGATTTCATTTGTTCTCCTACCTTTAGGACACCTTCAATCAAACCATTTACAAAGTTTCCTTGCTTAAAATGGTCGATCATCAATTCGCGTTCATCGTCCCAAAAATGATCGGGAACATGCGCATTGATTCCTTGGTCGCCGATGATTGCTAATTTTTGATGTTTGGTTGCAATATAAATGAGCACCGCATTCCTTTGTTTCGTATGCTGCATACCCAAGGATTGAAATACCCGAATGGCCTTTTTTACTGGATTACCAAAACATTTTTCATCAATGTGCACACGAATTTCTCCGGATGTCTGCATTTCAGCAGCTGCAATAGCTTCACGAATCTGCTGAAGATCCGATTCTGAGAAATTTGGAACCATGGGTCGATTACAGGTTATCCTGTCTCATCTTTTTAATGTCAGGAGCATTTTCACTTCCCGGTGTAGATGAGAAGTAAGCACGTTTTTCAAAACCGAAAACACCCGCCCAAATATTGGTAGGGAAACGACGAATCGATTTGTTGTACTCTTCACACAACAAATTAAATCGACGACGCTCGACAGAAATCATATTCTCCATGTTCTCATATTGCGATTGAAAATCGCGGAAGGCGTCTGTCGCTCGCAATTGAGGATAGTTCTCAGAAATCGCGAGTAGACGGCCTAATGAAGAACTGAATTGATCCTGAACCTTTTGAAATTTCTTAATATTCTCCTCGGAAAGATCGTCCACTGAAAGCGTAATTTTTGTCGCGTTTGTTCGCGCTTCAATGATTTCCTTTAATGTTTCCTTTTCATAGTCAGCGCCCGACAAAACGATTTCGAACAAATTCTTGGTCTTATCCATTCGCTCTTGATAACGGACTTCAACTTGTTTCCATTGTCCGTTGATGGATTCATCCTTGTTTACGAATGAATTATACGTTGAACAACCATTAAAAACAGCCAATAAAAGGGCACCTAACACAACAAAAAGAACTATTCTCGAAGTACTCATACAATTAATTTAAGGTGTAAATATAGCTGTTTTCAGTGGCTATAAGGACCGTTTAACAAAAAATAGGAAACGCTTAACCAGGATCAGTTCAGAATAAATAGTTACCAAAAACAGAATAAAAGCAGTGATATAAAGTCTATATGAATTCATCGTTAAATTCATGCGTATATTTGTCTACGCTAAATTGAACACCTTGAACAGTCCATTACGTTTCCATAGAATTGCGGGTATCCTTATACTCAGCTTTCTCTCCCTTTTCTCTGTTGCCCAAACGAATCACTGGGAAACCGCCGTTTATGATTCTAGCAACTGGACATATATCGTTCCGAACGCTTCAACACCTAGCAACTGGATAGACCCTGCATTCGTTCCCACGGGATGGTCAAGTGGTCATGGAGGGTTTGGATTCGGTGACGGAGATGACCTCACATCACTTCCAAACGGAACAATTAGCGTTTATCAAAGAATCACCTTCAATGTCACTTCTGTCGCAAACATTACCAAAGCCATTTTCAACATGGACTATGACGATGGATTTGTGGCGTATTTAAATGGGGTAGAAATCGCCCGAAACGGCATCACAGGAACAGGTCAACCGACCTACAATCAATTTGCTTCTATTTCTCACGAAGCAGCCCTTTACCAAGGAAACCTGCCGGATCAATTCTTATTCACGAATACTCAGGTCAATGCTGTTTTGGTAAATGGAGTAAACACCCTTTGTATTGAAACCCACAACCAAACGGCAACCTCTTCAGATTTTACGTCGAGAGCGTTTTTAACTTTTGGAATTTCAGACAATTCAGTCACTTATGGACCAACACCCATATGGTTGGTTACCCCTATCGAACTCAGTACCTCCAATCTGCCCATCGTCGTTTTGAATACCGATGGTGTTGCCATTCCGGATGAACCAAAGATTGATGGACTCATGGGAATTATCTACAATGGTCCAGGAGTTACGAACTCTATAAACGATCCATTTAATGAATTTTATGGGCAAATCGCCATAGAACAAAGGGGTTCGTCTTCGAGTACATTTCCCATGAAATCATACGGTTTGGAAACGAGAGGTCCAGACACGAACATCAATTACAATGTTTCCGTCTTTGATTGGCCTTCCGATAACGATTGGATTCTATATGCTCCATATACCGACAAAGCAATGATTCGCAATGTATTGACTTACCATATCGGAAATCAGATGGGGTCTTGGGCACCGAGAACACAATTGTGCGAAGTTGTGCTGAATGGAGAATACATTGGGGTTTATGTGTTCATGGAGCGCATCAAGCAGAATCCCGGTCGAGTTGATATCGACGAATTGTTGTACCAAGACACCCTCAATAACGAATTGACCGGTGGGTACATCTTGAAGGTCGATAAAACAACTGCTGGTGGTGTGATCTCATGGAATTCTCCATATCAAAGCTCTGCTCCAGGAAATGGAACAATTGGTTTTCAATTGCACGATCCTGAGAGTATATCCATGCATCCATCCCAACTTAGTTATATTGAAGACTATGTCACAGCTTGGGAAGATGCTTTGGCTGGACCGAATTTTTCTGATCCTATAAGTGGCTTCCGCCCATATATCGATGTGCCTTCCTTCATTGATTTCATGTTGGTGAATGAGGTTACAAAAAATGTGGATGGCTATCGGATTTCATCCTACCTCTACAAAGAAAAGTTAAGTGATGGTGGCAAATTGTTCGCTGGACCACTTTGGGACTTCAACCTTGGATTTGGGAATGCGAACTACTGTCAGGGTGGCGATACAACAGGATGGGAACTCAATTTCAATTCCTATTGTGGTGGAGGATGGCAAAATCCATTTTGGTGGAACCGTTTGTTGGAAGACTCGCTGTACGCGCACGATGTAAATTGTCGTTGGCAATCATTGCGGCAGAATGTATTAAGTACACCTGTACTGATGAATTACATTGACAGTCTTGCAACGGTGCTTACAGATCCTGCGGTGCGCAATTATTCGAGATGGCAAATTCTTGGTACATATGTTTGGCCAAATAACTTTATTGGAAACACCTTTCAAGAGGAAATTGACTATTTGAAAGAATGGGTTACGGGTCGTTTGACCTGGATGGACAATAATATGTTTAGTTCATGTACCGATTTGGGCTTGAATGAAAATTCACTTCCAACAGACATTACGATTTACCCAAATCCAGCAAACACAGCAGTTACAATTAAAAGTGAGCAACTCATTCCAAATGCATCCATCGAATTCATAACAACAGATGGAAGAAGCTCTAAAAAAATGGACATGAATCAATTGAGCACAATTACCATGGACATTAGCGATCTCGAAACAGGTATTTACTTCGTTCGCGTCCTTTCAAACAATGAATTTTACACCACCTTTAAACTTATAAAAAAATGAAATCATTAATCACTGCATCAATTATTGGACTATCATCTGTACTCATCCTTTCAAGTTGTGAGAAGGTTGCTGGACCTGGTGGAACATCTGCCATTCGTGGAAATGTTGTTGGGTTGAAAAACAATCTTGGAGAATCCGAAGTAATTGAGATTACGGTAATGCAAGGGCTTAATGTAGAACATGGAGATTATTTCTTGTTGAACGGTGCTGGAAACAACAGCCGTTATTACATTTGGTACAACAACCCGACATGGGTGAGCAACGGTGATCCAAATCTTGTTGGGCGCACCGGAATTAAAGTAGATTTCAATTACAGCGATTCCAATGCAGATATTGCTATCCATACGGCTGCAGCTTTGAATGCTGCCTTAAGTGCTGAATTCACCATTGAGATTAATGGTGATATTTTAACATTGACCAGTGTGGAGCATGTTGATCTTTCGGATGCAGACAATGGAATAACAAACTTCAACGTAGATGTTGCCAATCAAGGAAAAGAAGATCATTTCGGTACTGAAATCGCTATGGCAGATGAGCATGTTTATTTGATTTATGCTGATGGCACAACGTTCAACGAGACAGCACGCACTGGAGCAAATGGAGAATTTACTTTTGAAGGATTACAAGTTGGTTCATATAAAGTGTATGCCTTGACGCAAGACACGATTACAGGTGAAAAAACACCCGTCTACAAGACGATTGAAATTTCAGAAAAAGCCAGCATCAACGAAATTGGAACCTTCTCAATTCGTTACTAATGAGAACTCTACTTTCGACATTCCTGATTGCTGGATGTATTGTATTGAATGCAAATGCTCAATTTGGAGACCTGCTTTCGCGTACAACGATCGAGGCAAAATTCGACCTTCCTAAAAAGTTTAGTCTTGGAGTTGCCGTTCAATCGCGTTACAATTTTTCCAAGACAAGCTATAACCGCTCGCTATATACCATTGATGCTTCTTACGATGCTACCAAATGGTTGCGTATCAATGGTTCCTTCCGACATACGATTCAGTCCAATCCCAATGTTTTAATCGATGGAAAAACCTTGTTGTCTCGATACCGCTACAGTGGAGGAATTCGTTTGAATCCCGCTGCACTTTTTGGATTTGATAAATATCTTGACATCTATTTGAGTAGTCTTTATCAATTTGGGGATCTCAAATTTGTGCGTCCACAATACTATTGGAGGAACAAAATCACGATTAAACCAAACTTGAAAAGCAAAATCTTTAAACCTTATGTCAGCGCTGAATCATTCTATTGTTTCAATCAGTACTACTTTTTGGTTGGTAATACTTTTGTAACTCAAGGGTTAATGAATGAGATGCGCTACGAGCTTGGAACCCAAATTGACTTCAATAAGAAGAACAGCATCGAAGTTGGACTTATGCTCCGTGATTACCAAACAAAGAAAAATTCTGATTTGGTGATTTGCCTTACCTACTCACATACTTTTCTTAAAGATCGAAAGTCGAAGAGTAGATCTTCGCAATAAGAATGACTAATTACGAGTGTCGAGTTACGAGTTAGAAATTCCTTCATACCGGTTTAGATTTGAATTCTACCTTTTAATGGGGTGAAAAAAGCGTAACTCGTAACTACTAATTCGTAACTGAAAAGAATCCCAGCTTAGAAATAGCTTTCAACCTTAGCATTATTCTTCATTCGTCGAGCAACAAAACCCAACTCGTAACTCGACACTCGACACTCGTAACTGAAAAGAATCCCAGCTTAGAAATAGCTTTCAACCTTAGCATTATTCTTCATTCGTCGAGCAACAAAACCCAACTCGTAACTCGTAATTGGTAACTCCTAACTAAACTCTAAGCGCCCCCATTCCACCGTCCACATTCAATATCTGACCTGTAATCCAAGCTGATTTTTCGCTGAGCAGGAATTCAATTGAATTCGATAAGTCCTCTGTTGTCCCGACCTTTTTCATCGGATTTCGCTGTGCAGAAGCTTCCATTTTTTCTGGGGTTGAAAGGAATTTTTCGCTTAATGGCGTATTGGTCAATGATGGAGCAATGGCATTCACACGAATGTTTGGTGCAAATTCAGCAGCCAATGATCTCGTCAGTCCTTCGATAGCTCCTTTTGCCATGGCAATGGAAGCGTGAAATGTCATCCCTGTAGTTGCTGCGACGGAACTAAATAAAACCACAGATGGGTTTGTCCCTTGTTTCAAATTGGGTAAATATTTCTGTACACTTTGAAAGGCACCAAGCACATTCACATTCAAATCGTTCATTACCTCTTCGTGCTTGTAGCGATGAAATGGCTTCAGGTTGATTGTCCCAGGGAAATAAACCAATCCGTCAAGGGAATCGGCAATCTCCGGCAATTCCTCAGCTGTGTATGCGTTGACCATAAATCGATCTGAATAGCCGTTGATTTCGTTGCGCGATATTCCAATTACGCGGTGACCTTGACCCCTAAGAAGTTCGCAAGCTGTTTGTGCCATTGCGCTTGACGCTCCTATAAATAGATATGTTCTCATTTGTTTCGTTTTGAAATTTTATTCCCACTTATGGTGCGTTGTCTTGTGCACTTAAAGCGATCAATGTCCTCATTTCGTTTTGCGGAATGCTTGGTTTGACACTGCTCCACACGTTCACGCCAGCGGGTGTATGATGAAAATTTGAGCTCCTTTTTCATCAGATTTCGCACAGACGATTCATTCAGCCCAAATTGTACTTTAATCGCATCAAAAGGTGTTCTGTCCTCCCACGCCATTTCAATGATGCGATCGGTATCCTCATCCGACAATTTTGCTTTTTTCTCTTCCGTGGGCTTCGCCAGAACATAAGCCGAAGGCGAAGGCAAATCGCTGTAATGGCAATAGTTTTCGTCTGTTGATTTCTTTGACATAGAAATACGTTTACCTATCAACACCACAAACATGAAAAGGTTCTTGCATTCAATTCTAATTGTGGTGTATTTTTGTCCCTATGAATTCATGGGTAAGTCAAACATATCTTTTCTGCACATCATTACTCATCTCCTTCGTTGGATTATCGCAGAACATACCAAATCCAAGTTGCGGTCAGATGGTGCATTTGGAAAAATTTCATTCGAACTATGTGACGAGCAGAAATGTGGACATTTGGCTTCCCGAGAGCTACGATGGAAGTCAGACCTATGATGTTTTGTATATGCACGATGGACAAATGCTCTTTGATTCAACGATGACATGGAATAAGCAATCTTGGAAAGTAGATGAAAATCTCTGTTTAATGCAGTACAATGTGATTGTTGTCGGCATTTGGAATGCAGGTAATGAGCGTCACATGGACTATTTCCCACAAAAACCTTTTGAGGACATGAGTGTGCAAGAACAAGAACTCATCTCAGCGCAGCTTTCTGATGCAGGACGGAGCAATGGGCAGTTCAAACCCAATTCGGACAAATACTTAAAGTTTATCGTTAAAGAGTTAAAGCCATATATTGACAGCACATTAAACGTTTCTACCAAGCCAGAAAGCACTTTTATAGCTGGTAGCAGTATGGGGGGATTGATCTCGTTGTATGCGATTTGTGAATACCCTGAAGTCTTTGGAGGTGCTGCCTGTTTATCCACCCATTGGCCTGGAACATTTACGGTTGAAAACAATCCATTTCCTGCAGCGATGCAGAACTATTTGATGAAAAAACTTCCATCCCCTAAAAACCATAAAATCTATTTTGATTTTGGCGACCAGACCTTGGACGCATTGTATCCTCCCCTCCAAAAAAAGGTGGATCGAATTATGAAGAGAAGGCACTATAAATCAGGGAAATCTTGGTTGACGCAATTTTTCCTTGGAGATGATCACAGTGAACAATCGTGGGCAAGGCGATTGTATGTGCCTTTCAATTTTTTCTTTCAAAGAGAATTTTACGTGCTGATTTCAAATTAAGCACACATTCACTACAACGTACTTCCTTTACGAACTTACTTCTTTCTTTTGCTTAAAATTGTTGATTATATTTTAATCTATTGTTGATTACTTTTTAATCTTTTAATGTTAAAATGTAGTAACTTTGAGCTAGAGTCAATGTCCATATTCTTTGGTCAATGCTTCCGCAGATTTTACGATATGCAGCTATTTTTTTTAACCGTTTAACCTAGTTGAACTATGGCTGTTTTGCGCTCAATTGTACACATGGATCTCGACACTTTTTTTGTGTCGTGCGAACGTTTATTGGACAGTCGTCTGGTAGGCAAACCGATTTTAATTGGCGGAACGAGTGACCGCGGGGTTGTTGCGTCGTGCAGTTACGAGGCGCGAAAATTCGGAATTCACTCAGCGATGCCCATGAAGATGGCGAAGGAACGTTGTCCGGAGGCGATTGTCATCAAGGGCAACACGAGCACCTACACCAATTACTCAAAGATGGTGACGGATATTATACGGGAGTCGGCGCCGGTGTATGAAAAAGCTTCTGTGGATGAGTTCTACCTCGATCTTTCGGGGATGGATCAATTTTTTGGCACCTTGAAATACGCCTCAGAATTGCGGCAGAAGATCATCAACGAAACAGGACTTCCGATCTCCTTTGGTTTATCGCAGAATAAAACGGTTTCAAAAATCGCGACTGGTGAGGCCAAACCGAACAATCAATTGCTCATAAACCATGGAACAGAAAAGGGTTTTTTAGGCCCATTGTCCGTGCAGAAAATCCCGATGGTTGGACTAAAAACCTATCAAACACTTTGCAATCTCGGAGTGCGAAAGATACAGACCATTCAAGAGATGCCGATAGAAATGATGGAAAGTGCCTTGGGACAGAACGGTAGTGGCATTTGGAGAAAAGCACAGGGCATTGACAATTCCCCTGTTGAACAATACAACGAGCGGAAATCCATCTCCACGGAGCGTACCTTTGACTACGACACCATCGATGTCCATAAATTGAAGGGAATCATGGCAGCGATGGCGGAGAATCTTGCCTTTCAGTTGCGTCGGGCAAATAAGTTAACTGCTTGTGTCACCGTGAAAATTCGGTATTCTGATTTTCAAACACATACACTCCAGAAGCAAATCCCCTATACCGCTGCAGATCATGAGCTCATGCCTCTTGTCTCCGAACTGTTTGACCGGCTTTACAACCGTAGGATGCTTGTTCGCTTGATTGGCATTCGTTATAGCACATTGGTTTCGGGGAATCATCAACTCAATTTATTCGATGATGGCACACGGTATTCAGAGTTGTACACTGCCATGGACAAGATTCGACAACGCTTTGGCGATCGCGCGGTGATGCGTGCCATTGCGCTCGACGCACGAACCATTGGCCGCTTTAACCCTTTCAATGGAGAACCACCGCCGCTCTTGGCGAATCGAAGATTGTGAAAATCAGAGTGAGAATCAGAGCGAGAGCGAATAATTCATAGCTCCAAATGGTGACTTCGAGTATGCTGCGCACCTCAGCCACCAAATAACTCGCAACTCGCAACTCGCAACTCGTAACTCGTAACTCGTAACTCGCCCCCCCTTGTTCCTCAAATCCCACTTCAGTCTCAAGTACGGAATCCTTTCTCCCGATGAACTTATCCAATGGGTGAAGGCATCAGGTCATACTTATGCTGCATTATGTGACATCAATTCAAGCTCCGCTGCTTTGGGATATGTTCGGGCAGCGCAACGGGAAGGTATAGCGCCTATTGTTGGGATTGACATTCGCAATGGGATTGACTGCTGCTACGTATTGCTTGCCAAGAACAACCGCGGACTGCACGAAGCAAATACCTTTCTTTCAAAGCATCTGCACAGCGGGGAAGCATTCCCAAGTCAAGCGCCACACATGGGCAATTGTCACGTGATTTATCCGTGGGGAAAGGAACCGAAGAAGTTGAAAGAAAATGAATGGATTGGGATTCGTTCTAAGCAACTCAACAAACTGACAATTCAACAGCAAAAAGTGACTGTGATGCGAATGGTTACACTAGATTTCATGACCTTCAGAAACAAGCGTGACTTCAACACCCACCGATTGCTCAGGGCCATTGCGAACAACACATTGCTCTCCAAACTCTCCAAAGAAGAACAAGCAGAGGAAGAAGATCAACTCATTTCCAAAGAAACATTCGATAAGCGTTTCGCATCCTTCCCACAGCTTGTCCAACAGACCGTCAACCTGCTAAAAAGCTGTTTCGTCCATTTTGATTTTGGGGACGATGCCGCCCCACAAAATTTAGCCACCTACACAGGAAGTAAAGAAGAAGACTTGCAACTATTACGGAACCTCTGCGCCGAAGGACTCGACTACCGCTACCCAGAAATGACCGAAGAAATTGCCTTGCGGATTGAGAAAGAAATTGAAATCATTGCTCAAAAAGACTACCTCTCCTACTTCCTCATCACCTGGGATTTCACCTCGTACGCCCGCTCCAAAGGGTATTTTTATGTTGGACGAGGAAGCGGGGCAAATAGTATCGTCGCGTATCTGTTGCGCATCACGGATGTAGATCCCCTTGAACTCGACTTGTACTTCGAGCGTTTCATCAACCTCTACCGAAAAAATCCACCCGATTTCGACATGGACTTCTCCTGGCGTGACCGCGATGATATTACGCGCTACATCTTTGAGCGCTATCCCAACGCCGCATTATTGTGCACCTACAACACCTTTCAATACAGCGCTGCGGTCCGCGAACTGGGGAAAGTATTTGGGCTTCCCAAAACAGAGATTGATCTTCTCAGCAAGGGGAAATTTGACTTCGAGAAACTTGATCAACTGTCGCAACTCGTCATTACCTACAGCAAATTGCTACACGGAATCCCATCGCACCTCAGCGTACACTCAGGAGGCATTGTCATCAGCGAAAAGCCCATCACTTGGTTTTCCGGCACCTTTATGCCACCAAAAGGATATGCGACAACACAATTTTCCATGTTAGAAGCTGAAGATGTGGGGCTGTATAAATTTGATGTACTAAGTCAGCGGGGATTGGGGAAAATTCATGATGCGCTTGACATCATTAGCGAAAATCAACCTGATCATTTACCCCATGACATCCACGACATTGCGTATTTCAAGAAAGATGAAAAAGTCCGTGACCTCTTGCGTGCTGCCCGTGCGATGGGCTGTTTTTATGTGGAGTCGCCCGCCATGCGCATGTTGATGGTAAAATTGCAAGTGGATACTTATCTCGGACTTGTTGCTGCAAGTTCCATCATTCGTCCCGGTGTAGCTCAGTCTGGAATGATGCGGGAATATATTCTTCGCCATCGCTTTCCAGAAAAGCGAAAAGATGCTCCACCTGTGCTACTTGAAATCATGCCCGACACCTATGGTGTGATGGTTTACCAGGAAGATGTCATTAAAGTCGCCCACCATTTCGCTGGATTGTCATTGGCTGAGGCGGATGTACTTCGTCGTGGGATGTCTGGAAAATTCAGGTCGCGTGACGAGTTCAACCGTGTGCGAGACAGTTTCTTCCAGAATTGCCGCAAAAAAGGATATCCGGACACCATGACATCCGATATTTGGCGGCAGATTGAAAGTTTTGCGGGGTATGCATTTTCAAAAGGACATTCCGCCTCCTATGCCGTTGAAAGTTACCAGAGTTTATACCTCAAAGCATACTACCCACTCGAATACATGACCGCTTGCATCAATAATTTCGGTGGCTACTACCGCACCGAAGTTTATGTGCATGAGGCCCGCAGCTGGGGAGCGACGGTACACGCGCCATCACTTAACTACGGTTCGTACGAATGTGTTTTACGCGGAAAAATGCTCATACTCGGTTTTATTCTCGTGCAAGGCATTGAACAGCAACTGATTCAAAAAGTGCTCTTGGAGCGCTTGAACAATGGGCCTTTTCTTCATTTCGAAAACCTGATGAAGCGCTGCTACATTCCACTCGATCAACTGGTAATCATGATTCGCATTGGTGGCTTGCGCGATTTTCCGGAAACACGAAAAGAGCTCCTTTGGAAAGCCCATCTGTTCCACAACAAGGTAAAGGAAAAAGCACCTACGCCCATGCTTTTTGAACCAGAGCAACGCCAATTCACTTTACCCCAGTTGAGCGAGCAGACACTTGAATTGGCCTTCGAGCAGATGGAACTCCTTGGATTTCCCTTATGCAATCCGTTCGACCTCCTGGCCGAACCTGTAAATGGACACACGCCAGCCACAGCAATCCCAAAATGTCTCGGTCAACGCATCATCACCTATGGGTATTTGATTGCCCTGAAACATTCACGAACAAACAAAGGAGAAGCGATGTTTTTCGGCACATTCATCGATCAGGCAGGGGCTATTTTAGATACTGTCCACTTTCCTGAAACAGCACGAAAACATCCGTTTTATGGAAAGGGAATTTATAAAATCGTGGGCGTAATTACGGAAGAGTTTGGCTATTACACGGTTGAAGTTGGAGAAATGGTGAAGCAAAATTTCATGGAAGACATTCGCTTCAGTGACGAAAATTCAGAAATGAAAAACGAAAGAAAGATATAAACACGCACAAAAAGTTGCTATATTTGCACCTCGTAAAAGAACGTTCTTTACATGCGCACGTGGTGAAATTGGTAGACATGCCATCTTGAGGGGGTGGTGCCATTAGGTGTGCTGGTTCGAATCCAGTCGTGCGCACTCTGATCAAAAGCACTTGTTTCGCAGAAACAGGTGCTTTTTCATTTTACGGCAAGCCGAAACGACAGTTTCGAGCGAAGCAGAAAAATGAAAAAGCACCATAATGAGCGTAGCGAATGAAGTGCGTTGATCCACTGCACGTCGCACAAATGGATATGTAATCCAGTCCTAAAACCTGAAACGACAGTTTCGAGCGAAGCAGAAAAATGAAAAAGCACCATAATGAGCGTAGCGAATGAAGTGCGTTGATCCACTGCACGTCGCACAAATGGATATGTAATCCAGTCGTGCACAAACCTCAATAAAAATCCCACCAAAATGAGCGTAGCGAGTGACGCCCCTATCAACAAACCATTAAAATGGTTAACGAATTCATCTCAATACACACACA
>CANGIC010000046.1 GCA_947453795.1 Flavobacteriales bacterium | reverse complement strand
GTACTCGCTGCTACCATCGCTGAAATTCAACCACTTTGTTTTGGATATACCGATGGACAACTTACCGCTACACCAACAGGTGGTACACAGCCTTATGCCTATGCTTGGAGCAATGGCATTACTAGTGCAGTTAATGGAAGTATTCCAACGGGCAATTATGGACTTATCGTTACCGATGCGAACAACTGTGTTTTCAACACCACCTACTTCTTAGATGAACCAGCTCAATTACAGGTTTCGTTTAGCGTGAGCGACACCATCGGCTGTAATCCGTTGACCGTTGATTTTGTGAATACCTCTCTAGTGCAATTCTCATGTGTTTGGGAGACTGGGGATGGAACAATCTTGAATGGTTGTATCACATCTTACACATATCCTGACGCTGGCTGCCAAGATGTGACATTGACGATCACTTCAGCGATTGGATGCACCAATAGTTTGACTGCCAACAATCTTATTTGTGTGTTGCAATCCCCAGTGGCAGGCATATCTGCGGATCCTGCGCAACTAGACACCTCTAATCCCACGACAGTCATTACCAACACCACCAGTGGCGCTGTGAGTTACTATTGGAACTTGAGTGATATTGGTCAGGGTGATTTCTATTTCCAACCAGGATTCCACACCTTCCCGATGTATCAAGACGATGCTTACTCGGTTAGTTTGTTGGCTACTGCACAAAATGGTTGCACGGACACTGCCCTACTCATCATTCCATTTGACAACGACTTAATTTTGTATGTTTCAAATGCCTTTACTCCAGATGGCGACGATTACAATAATGTGTTTAAACCTGTGCTCACATCCCTTGTTAAAGAGTACCATTTGAGTATCTACAATCGTTGGGGAGAAATATTATTTGAGTCTTATGACCAAGCCGTTGGATGGGCTGGTTTCTATGGCGATATCCCTGTGCAGGATGGTGTTTATACGTGGGAGCTAGTCATTTCCACAGATGGTGCAGAGAAGTATGTCAAGCATGGACATGTGACCGTGTTGAGGTAAGAGAATTTGAGCGTAATTTTCGTTGCTCCTATTGTAGTCTTTTAAAGTCATATTTAAAAAAAATATAGCTTTGATGATGAATAGATGGAACGTTTTTTCCTTTAATGTAATCGGAATATTGAACCAATGAAAAACTTCAACCTGATACTATGTATTTGTCTTCAGAATTTTTGCCTCACAGCTCAGATAAATCTTGATTTGAAAATCAAACTTGATAGTATTCAAAAAATAGATCAACGTTTCAGAGAAGAGGTAAATTATGTGTTGTCTGACAAGAATTATTTGGATTCGTTAAGACGGCTGAATGGATTTGAAATGTCAGAATACGTTGAAGAAATTATGCTTCAACAAGAACTCATCGATCGAAACAACATAAATTACATTGATTCAATAATAAAAATTCACGGTTATCCAGGTTTAAGTTTGGTGGGTGAATCAGCATGCCAAACGGCATGGAATGTTATTCAACATTCGTATGAACTTGATAAATATTACAATTTACTCCGTAATGCATCGAGAAGAGGAGAAATTCCAGATAGTTTATTCGCCAAAACTCAAGATAGAGTGCTTGTCAACCATGGAAAAAAGCAGTTATTTGGCACCCAGGCTGATTGCACACCCAATGGCTCTGGAAGCTTTAATTGTTGCATTCTTCCGATTAGAAATAGTAAAAAGGTGAATGAACGAAGAAAAAAAGTAGGATTCCTTACGACAATTGAAGCGTATGCCAAGAATAATGGGTACCAATTAAATAATGAATAATCGAGCTATTGATTTTCAGAATTTTACATACCAATGATCGAATTAAAGCCCTTGTCTGAAGAAAACCTCACACCATTTTTCACTTGGTTGCGGGATGAAGAAGTGGTAAAATATTCATTGAGTACTTTTCAAAAATTCAAGGACGATGGTGATATAGAAAAATGGTACGCATCCTTATTGTCCAACACTCAAGATTTAACCCTTGGAATATTTCTATCATCCGACGGAAGTCTAATTGGTTATGCAGGGATATGTAATATTTCAGCGACAAATAAAAGTGGGGAATACTTCATTTTTATTGGAGATAAAAACCACTGGGGAAAAGGAATTGGGACTAAAGTAACGCGGCAGGTGATTAACTATGGCTTTGACGAGTTAAATCTCCATCGAATCATGTTGACAGTGTCAGCACCCAACATTGGTGGTGTTCGTGCCTATGAGAAAGCTGGATTTAAAATCGAGGGAAGATTGCGGAAAGCTTGTTATAGAGATGGGTCGTATCATGACAAATTAATCATGTCAATACTGAAAGAAGAATTCATCTAACCTTGTTAACTCTAATGTATTCATGTACAAGATTAAACCATTAAAATGGTTAACGAATTCATCTCAATCCAAACTCAAAAACCACAGGTTGAAACCTGGGGCTAAATGAACAAAACATAACAAAAGCATACCTCAAACCGCGTTTAAAAACCACGGCTAGATGAAATCAGAACTTCACAAACGACAACTGCTCAAAGATTTCCGCTTGAGTAATTCGAAGGTAATACATGCCATTTCCAAGCTGTGTCGCGTCAATTTCTACCTCAACCACAGGATTAGTGGAAGTAGCCGTTAGATCGTACACCAAACGTCCTCGCGTATCAAATACTTGGAGAATGGTCTTCCCACTCGAATTGTTCGAGTTGTCAAACGCCACATTGATGATTGAGTTGGTTGGATTCGGATAGAGAATCGCATTTCCATCAAAAGATACTTGATCGCACGGTGTAAAGGCACGTCCCGGAGAACCGCCAAGACAACCCGCAAACCAAGATGTCGGTATGTTTGGATTGATGTAGTAGCCGCTGTCGGCATATTCAAGTGTATAGTCTTCAACAGCTGGACTTGTTGGCCAAGGAGTCGTTTGATCGTAAACAACACTTCCGATGAGAATTCCATTGGCATCATACAAGCGTAAAGCATCGGTTCCTCCCAAAGAGAAGGCAAATGGTCCTGACACATTTTGCACTTCAGGGTGACGATTACCGAACAAAATTAAATCGTTGCTGATGACATAATACGCATTAGGTGCCAATGTCATGCTAGGAAAATCGTAAATGTGCGTGTTCTTGGCATCCTTGAACACATAGCCTGTCAAATCGATGGCAGCGTTTGTGTTGTTTTTGATTTCAATCCAGTCTCCTGCACTGTAACTTGCAACAATCGAATTGTAGTTGATTTCAGTAAAAGCAACGGGCTCGTCACACGGAGAATAAGCAACACCTGGAGATCCGCCAATACATCCACAAAACCAGGTGGCAGAATCAAGAACAGCAGTGCTCGAATGGCTATTTTCCAATGTTCTACCATACCCATCTGCACAACGCGGGAATGGTGCCTCGTCGCGGTAAACAGTGCTTAGCACCAATTGCTCATATTGACCGTAAATCTGAATTGAATCTTCCTTGTTGCTCCATGAGAATCCTGTAGCTCCAGTAAAATTGGTCACATTCGGGTATTGCGTCTTGAACAAGTTGGTATCTTGACACACCACGAGGTATGCTCCAGCAGGCAAAGTTGTTCCATCTTTAAACTCGTATTTGTCATAGAAGTTCTTCGACTTCACGCTCCAACCAGTCAATGGAATATCACTAGTCCCAAAGTTGTGCAACTCAATCCAGTTTCCACCATCAACAGACGCATCTGGATTGTAATGAATTTCAGAAATGGTCAATTCGGTAGGCGCCGATGCACCATTGAACAAGGCACGAAAAGTCGCATCATTCGGAATATTGTATTCGACGCTAAGATCCGTAAGGTTACCTGTTGGAATAATCCCATTTGGTTCCCAGCCGGTGAATGTGAATCCAGGATTCGCAACTGCTGTAATTTTAACAGGAACACCATCGAAGTAAATTCCTGTCCAAGGTAAATCTTCAGGAGTTAGTGTAGAGATTTTAATATACCCTGCTCCAGTTGGCTCCACATCCACCTTCACATAGACTTGTTCTTGCAAACCAAATTCAGAGATAATCTGGTTGCGCACCACCCCATTTCGGTTATCGAATTGATACAGCAAATTCGCGTGTGTGCCTTCATAGGTCGCCATTCCTCCAACAGGATCCCCTGTCCATCGTTGGAAATGTTGCGGCATTTCAGGAATCAGCTGCTCATACATTTCATCCACTATTGGCGTATAGGTATTGTGCTGAAAAGTCGAGTTCATTAGATCCGCATAACGGTTAATGAAATAGTTCTTGAACTTGGTGTTTTGCATCAAGCCGTTATAAATTTCCCAATACGGATTTGGCTGATTGTTGTACCTGAAATAATCAAAAATATTGGTAGAAAAATCTGTCCAACCACCTAGCCCAAGTTCCATATCTTGAAGATTGAAACGCCATTTATTGTCCGTCGTCTGCGTTCTGAAAATTTTCATGTTGTTGTAAATCCAATCCACATTGGCAAACCAGTTTTCACCAGCCATGTAATCAGCGAAAGAATAAAGATCTATTTTTTGGTGGCACTTTTCAAAGTAGTCGGGAGCCGTTGGGTCATAGGTAGACACAAAATCGCGCATGTTGTAAAAGCCCGTATCCGAACCTTGCACCGTTCTCAAAATTCCAGCTCCATAGAAATAACTCACCGACAACAAATCCAAATAATCAGGATTATTTCCATAATTGGATTCGAAGTAATGTGAATTTGCTTTTTCCCTCAGTTCATATACACCGAAATACTCGCCATTTAAATACACCACCACCGGTGAATAGGCCTGAGAATTCACGTGGCTTTTGCGCATCATTCGCATCAGCGTGGCATCCTTTTGCGGATAATTGTTCCACATGTTACTTCCATTTCTCAGATAGAACGCATCATAGTCTTCGATGTATCCTTTCTCGGGGATTAGCGGGTAATGCACTGAATTTCCTGTTCCATAGAGGGTGTTCCCTGGTTCAACAGTCACACTGTGCTGTGGATTTGAGCGGCTCCCCCCTGCTCCACCATCTGGCTTAACAGAAGCGCGTGTCTCGAATTGTTTCACACCATCCGCGTCGAAGTATTCAACCACACAGGGTTTTCTCCAGTCTGTGTTGTAGTTGTCGAAAATACCTGTTGAACCGTACAAATTTGCTGGATTCGTTGATAAAGAAATTACCGGTAATGTGTGATCGACGGCGAAGAAAAAAGTTTCCACATCCATCGTACTGGGCAAAACCTCTGGGTTAGAAGAAAAACAACCCACTTTCAATACTGCATTTGATGACAAAGTGATCGGTCCTGTGTAAAGCGGAGAGGTTACCACTGGGTCTTGGCCATTCGTAGTAAAACGAACAACGCCACCTGTTGTCGAATTGTTTTGCACCGTTACAACCTGAGCAGATGTGAACATTCCACCCGCAGTGAGAATGGTTGGTGCTATTTCAAAGCCCGCATAATTGACTGAGAAATTATTGGATTGGTTTGGTGTTGGCGTGGTAAAAATTCGAGCTGGGTCTTGTCCATCCGTAAATTTCCCCGCCGACATATCAGGTTGCATGAGTGGCACATACAATGAATCCACCAAATAACCAGACGGGTTAAACACATAAATGGATTCCCCCATTGTTCCAATCGAGAAATTTGTGCTTAGCGTCTCTGAAACACCTGAATAAACAAATGACGGATACGTTGTCCCCGCATAATATTGTTGGCCATCTTTAAATCCAAATGTCAAGAACGAAAGAAGTGACATGTCTGATGATGTCGTTGATGAATTGTGTACTTCAAAGGCCAGGACATTATTTCCATTTCTCAAGACTTGACTCAGCACTTGTTTCGATAAGGTAAACGATGTTAGGGCGCCACCTTGGTAAAGCAAAGCTTCGTGGTCCACTGCCAATTCATTCCAAACTGGGGGATTTCCTGTGAGTCCAACTCGAGCGACCTCGATGCCATTGATGTAGGCCACAAAGCCATCGTCAAAATCTAAATCCAGTAATGCGGAGGCGATTTTCGAGGTATCGGATATATTAAATTCAAAACGCGCATAGGCAGTAGTGGTAGGCGCTGGTAAGTTCGTTACATCATCCCCATCCCCATATCCGATGCCCATTTGACCGGTTGACCAACCTGTTGGAGTAAAAGGAACATTTTTCCAATCATTGGCAATTGTTCCGCTAGGAAGGAGGTATTGCCATGTTTGATTTGCCCATACGGCTGTTTCCCAATGGTTGATGACATCTGTTTTAGAAATTCCAGTGGCATGTACCGTCAAAAATCCACCTGCATTGACAGACACTGCTGGAAATACCCATTTGAAAGGATCTAAAAAATCATCTGTCAATGTATATCCATTCAAATCAAAAGCTGTCGTGCCCGGATTGTACAATTCAATCCAATCCGGCGTGCTTAGGTCCGGCAAAACAATGGTTGTACCATTTACATTGGATGCTTCGTTGATTTTAATCTGGGAATTCACTGATTTTGAAGCAAAAAGGACGATTAGCAGCAGTAGTATTTTATTCATTATTCCAAAAATGAAGAATTAAAACTATGGTGAAGAAAAGTAACATTCAGTTCTTTTCTCACCTTCGTAAAAATAAGCTAAATCGTTTAATTTTCTTCCTTTAAAATTCGCCAGGATACAATTCTTTTGTCATCGGAGCCACTAATAAATTGGTCATCCGAGAATTTGGCTAGGGTATTTACAGAATGTCGATGGCCACCCGAACGTTGGTCTATACGCTCCATGAACTGCAGCTCTTCTGACCAAATTTTCATGGTTTTATCTCGACTTGCAGATACAACAATCTTTAAATCATTTAGATATACTAAATCGTAAACCACAAAATTGTGTGCAGGTATTTCTTTCAAACGACTGCCCGATTGCCAATCCCACAAACGAATGATGGCATCTTTTCCTCCCGAATACATTTCATTCTTCTTATTTGGATGAAATAGAATTGCGCTCACGCCATCTTGGTGCGCATAGAAGGAAGACACTTCATTGTAGTATTGGGTATCGAACACGCGCACATAACCATCTTGTCCACCGACCGCCAGGAAATCTCCTTCTGGTGAAACTGACATTCTTCTGATCTTTCCACAACCCAAAGGCAAAAAAAGGTGTAAGACGAGTGTCAGTGCATCCCAAACCGCAACATTTCCATCCGAATCAGCCGAATAGACAACATTCATTTGAGGATTTTCGATGATAGAAAAGATACCAGTATGATGCTGTATAAAATGCTTGATCTCGATGCGTTGTTCCAAGTCGAAGACATAGATGTCACCAGCATTTGTTCCAGCCCATAAATAATTTCCAGAAATGAGTAGTGCGTATACCGGTTTCCCAATGTTGATGGCAAACTTGTCTTGTAGTCCAGTTTCTGAATTCCAACGCGCAATAAAGCCATCTGCCGAAGCAGAATAGATTTTTTCATCATGCACAATCAACGAATAGATGCCCGAAGAATGACCTGAAAATTCACTTATTTTTTGAAGTATTGAATCACTCTTCGTTGTCATCTTCGACAGCGTCGTCATCATTCACTTGTTTTAAGCGCGCTGCGTAGTCCTCCGGTAAGAAATCGAAGAAGGTATCCCCACGAAGTCCAAGACGCAAGCATTCCAGTGGAATCATTTCGTTAGGTCCGATATTTCCGAGATTCACTTCTGCACCAAACAATTTAATGAACCAAACTTGTTGGTTTTTCTGTGGAGCTTCCCACAGGATTTTCTCTGGCGCCACGTTAGCGATGATGCGGTTAATGAGGAAGGTGTGCGCTGTACCATTTGGGCGAAAAACCCCTACATTTCCTGCCTCGCGACCTTCAGCAATTACTTTCCAACTTCCTGCCTCAAGTTCCGTTTTCATCATTTTTATCCATTTTGCTGGAGAAATGATAATTCCCGAATCTTTCGAACCCACTTCCGACATGACAGTGCGGTCTTTCGCAACTTTCTGAATCAATTCACACTTCTCATCGTGAGGAATAATGATTGATCCGTCCGAAATTTCAGCTAGATCTAAGTCGTATTGATCCAATACTTTCAAGTAATCGTTGAACTTTCCGCGTGCATAAAAAGCTTCAAAGAGCGTTCCCCCGAAATACGGACGAATTCCCGCCTCGCGATAGAGTTTTAATTTCTCCTTAAGGTCAGTTGTCACATACGCTGTTCCGAATCCGAATTTAACGATGTCTGTTAAGTGTCCTGATGCCTGAATAAAGTTTTCCACCTCGTTAAGGCTCAACCCTTTATCCATCATCATTGTCACTCCTTTTTCCCGTGGTTTCGCGCTGCGTTCAGGAATGTATGGTAATTGGAAATTCATAGTCTAATTATTCTTCGCACAAAAGTACGAATTCTTTAATATTCAATAGTTCTGGTTCAATGTCAAAAATCTCTCGAGAAGCCGATTTATCTGACATTACGCACTCTTGAAAGAGCGCAATTGCCTCTGTAAAGTTTCCCATTTTATAAAGTACAAATATCTCCATAAGTCGCGCTGTAAACACATTGTGCTGCAACATAAACGAGCGCACAAATGTCAATGCTTCGATAAAAGAACGCAGCGACAACAATTTGACAAGACCAGTGACACATTCTCCATCAGTTGGGTCGAGTGTTAATGACAAACGGTAGTATTCTTCGGCTTCAGTGATTTTATCAATTTTCTCATAGGCCCCAGCGAGCACATGGTAGATTCCGGCATTTTCAGGGTCAAGATCAGCTGCTTTATGTATAAGCACCAATGCTTCCTTTGTATTGCCATCAAGGTCTTCAATGATCCCAAGACCAAGCCATGCATCCGGCAGTAAAGGCGCCAATTCCAAACTCCTTTTATAGAAATGTCTAGCCAAAGCCAACTCATTCAATTGTTCGTGCGCCTCACCAATGTAGCACAAAGCCATTGGATCATCTCCATCGACCTCCATGCATTTGTGAAATGATTCGATGGCCAATGCATATTTCTCTTGAGAAATGTAAGCGTTAGCCAGGTTAAAGTACACAGGGCCAAACTCCTCATTAATTAAAATGCAATAATCGTAGGCCCAAACCGCTTTTTCAAAATTTTCCAATTTTGAATACGTATTGCCCAGATTGTACCATGCCGTGAATGAATATGGATTTTCATCAATAAAATCGGAATAGCATTTAATCGCGCTTTTATATTCACCCAATTGATCGTAGCAAAACGCAATTTCATAGATTGCTCCTTCATTGTGTGGGTTGCTTTGAATGGCTTCACGAAGCACTTTGACCGCATTTTTGTAATCACTGGCGTTCTCAAATTCCATGGCAAGGTCCAAGTAAATCTCATCACGGTCTTCCTCCTCTGACAACACCAATGCTTCTTTGAAATAGCGAATGGCATTTTTAGAATCCCGGAGCTGGCTAAAAATAGATGCTTTAGTCAGCAAGAACTCGCACGAAGGCGTTTCCCATTTTTCAATTTGACTCAAGACTTTAAGTGCCTCCTTGAGTTGTCCCATGGCAGACATCGCTTGCGCGCGACGCAGATAGAACACAAGGTTGAATGAAAATTGAGATATAGCATGTTCAGCGCAAGATTTCGCTTTCGTGTATTGACCATTTATTAAATAATGATCTACTAAAGCTTCCAAGCGGTCACTATCCATAAAAGCGATTGATGCTCCTTTCAAATGGGCTTCAAACTTCTCGAGGTCCTCGTTTAGATTCGTCTCGAAATATTCATCTTCATCGTCGAACATAGGCACTGTTGTCACCTAAAGGTAGACAAAAAACGATAGGATTCTCCTTTGTTCAGAAAAAAGGTTATGAACAGATTTCGAACAAAGGAGAATACTAAATCTTACTTTCCAGATCGTTTACGATCAGTTTCTTTTAAAAGAATTTTTCGAATGCGCAGACTTTCAGGTGTAACTTCAACGTACTCATCCGATTGGATATACTCCAAACATTCCTCTAAGCTGAACACTTTTGGTGGGGCCAAACGCACTTTGTCGTCCGCTCCCGATGAACGCATATTGGTCAACTTCTTCGTTTTCGTTACATTCACACACAGGTCACCTGCACGCGAATTCTCCCCAATCACTTGTCCTTCGTAAATATTTTCACTTGGATGGATAAAGAATTTACCGCGGTCTTGCAGGTTATTCATAGAGAAAGGAATTGACGTTCCCAATTCCAATGAAATGAGTGAACCATTCTGACGTCCAGGAATATCTCCTTTGTACGGTTGATACTCAAGGAATCGGTGCGTCATGATTGCCTCACCAGCAGTTTGCGTCAACAAGTAGTTTCGCAAACCGATAATACCGCGCGAAGGGATTTGGAATTGAATGATCATTCGTTCACCTTTCGGCTCCATGTTGGTCATTTCTCCTTTACGCTTCGTTACCGCTTCAACGGCCGTTCCACTGTATTCTTCCGGAAGGTCAATGGTCAATTCTTCAACGGGCTCACATTTCTTTCCATCAATTTCTTTGATGATGACCTGTGGCTGACCAACCTGCATTTCGTATCCTTCGCGGCGCATCGTTTCAATCAAGACCGAGAGGTGAAGTACCCCACGTCCGTAGACGATCCATTTATCTGCTTTATCGGTATCCGAAACACGCATAGCCAAATTCTTCTCCAATTCTTTTTGAAGACGCTCTTGGATATGGCGCGATGTTACAAACTTACCTTCCTTACCAAAGAATGGTGAATCATTGATAGAGAACAACATAGACATTGTAGGTTCATCCAATTCGATTGTCGGCAGTGGATCTGGATTTTCGAAATCGCAAATACAATCTCCAATTTCAAATCCTTCAATCCCTGTGATGGCACAAATGTCACCTGCTTGAACGAATTGCACCTTCTTGCGCTCCAAACCTTCAAACACAAACACTTCTTTGATGCGGTGTTTCTCTTGAGCACCATCGCGTTTTTGAAGTATAATCTGCTGATTTTCTTTGATTTCACCACGACGTAAACAACCGATTGCGATTCGCCCAACGTACGTTGAAAAGTCCAAAGAGGTAATTAACATTTGGGTATTTCCCTCTTCGATTTTTTTCGGTGGAAAATAGTCTAAGATTTGATCCAGCAAGGGAGCGATTGAATTTGTTTGATTTCTCCAATCTGTCGACATCCACCCATTCTTTGCAGAACCATAGATTGTTGGAAACTCCAATTGTTCTTCGTTTGCATCCAATTCAAACATCAAATCGAATACTTTTTCATGTACCTCGTCGGGTGTACAGTTGTCTTTGTCCACCTTGTTGATGACCAACAATGGTTTCAAGCCCAGGGAAAGTGCTTTCCCGAGTACAAAGCGCGTTTGCGGCATTGGACCTTCGAAAGCATCCACCAACAAGCATACGCCATCGGCCATATTCAATACACGTTCAACCTCACCACCAAAGTCGGCGTGACCTGGGGTATCGATGATGTTAATTTTTGTGCCTTTGTATGTCACAGATACATTCTTGGAAACGATGGTAATACCACGTTCACGTTCCAAGTCATTGTTGTCCATAATTAATTCACCCGTTGGGCGATCGCGTTCGTTCAATACGGCGCCCGCCTCGATCATTTTATCTACCAAGGTAGTCTTACCGTGGTCAACGTGTGCAATAATTGCAATATTCCTAATTTCCATACTTATGAAATGGATTCCTTAAAATTGATTATGATTTTTTCTTGAATGGTTTTCCAAAAGTTGAGTTACGGTCCGAAGAACCGGATCCACCTTCTTTTCTGAATCCACCTTCGCGTCGTTGGCCTCCGCCTTCTTTCTTGAAACCACCTTCACTGCGAAAGCCACCTTCTTTCTTGAAGCCACCCTCACTGCGAGATCCGCCTTCTTTTCTGAAACCGCCTTCACTGCGCGTGCTGCCTTCTTTCTTGAAACCACCTTCGCTTCGGAAACCACCTTCACGACGTTGTCCGCCACCTTCGCTTCTAAATCCTCCTTCACGACGCTGACCACCACCTTCACGGCGCTGCCCTCCATCGCGATTTCCTTGGAATTTTCCACCAAAGCCACTTCCATCTTTACGCGCTCCACCGCCACCACCTCGGTGACTGCTTCCTCCGCCAGATTTTGCTTTTGTAATCTCAATACTCACATCGTGACCTTCGTAATTTGTCCCACTCACTTGACGAACGATATCCGTAGCATATTGATCATCTGCCTCAAAGAACGAGAAAGAAGTCATAATGTCGATACGGCCAATATTCTGTGAATTCAGGCCTGTTGCGTCACAAATATGGCGAAGTAAACCACCTGGATTCAATCCATCTCGGCGACCAATGCTCACAAAGAAGCGTGTTTTACCACTTTCAATGCCATCGCTATTGCGGTCTCGTCGGTTTGAACGATCATCACTTCCGCGATCATCTTTGGACGTTTGTGCATTTAAATCCCCAGCTCTCTCGTAATATTCGATAAAGCGGTTGAATTCAGCAGAAACAAAATGTTTGATTACTTCTTCTTTAGAAAGGTCTTCAAATTCAGCCATTACTGTTGGCATAAACTTTTGAATTTCCTTTTCGCGCACATCTGTTTTGATGACCTTGTTGATCAACTTCATCAATTGGATTTCACAGATCTCTTCCGCATTCGGAATGGTACCTTGTGTAAATGTAGTGCGCATTTGCTTTTCGATAGCACGAATCTTCCCACTTTCACGGGTGTTGATCAATACCAAAGACTCACCTTTTTTACCAGCACGAGCAGTACGACCACTACGGTGCGTGTAATTCTCGATATCATCAGGAAGATTGTAATTGATCACGTGTGTAATGTTGTCAATATCCAATCCTCGAGCAGCTACGTCAGTGGCTACAAGAATTTGTAAATCCTTCGAACGGAAACGATCCATAACACGGTCACGCATTGCTTGTGATAAATCACCATGCAATGGTTCAGCGCTGTAACCCTCCTTAGCCAACTTCTCCGCAACCGTAGCCGTTTCTTGACGTGTACGACAGAAAATCAATCCATAAATTTCAGGATTGAAATCAATCAGACGCTTTACTGCAGCGTACCGATCCTTTTCTTTGACCTGATAATAGATGTGATCAATATTCTCGTTGCTTTGATTTTTGTGTCCAATCGAAACTTCGAAAGGATTTTCCATGTACGTTTTTGCGATGCGTGCTACTTCAGCAGGCATAGTTGCTGAGAACAGCCATACATTTTTATGCTCTGGTGTAGATTCAAGGATTGAATCAATATCTTCCTTGAAACCCATGTTGAGCATTTCATCCGCCTCATCGAGCACTACATATTCCACACTGGAAAGAGAGATAGCTCGGCGTTGGATAAGGTCCATTAGTCGTCCTGGTGTTGCGACAACAATAGCTACCCCTTTTTTAATCTCTGTCATTTGGCGACGGATATCCGTACCCCCATAAACAGCGACAATGTTTATCTTTAAATACTTTGCGTATGTTTCAAGATCTTTTGCAATTTGCAAGCAGAGTTCACGCGTCGGACAAATGACAAGTCCCTGAGGGACTGTTGCGTGATTATCAATATTCGTGATTAGTGGTAGACCAAACGCTGCGGTCTTACCTGTTCCTGTTTGAGCTAGTCCAACGAAGTCGCTATGTTCACCTAATAGATAGGGAATAGCTTGTTCTTGGATCGGAGTAGGTGCTTCAAACCCCAGTTCTTTTAACGACTTCAGCACCTCACTCTTGAGCCCGATTTCCTCAAATGTCATTCAATAATTTTAAAATTGGGTGCAAAGGTACGGATAAAAAGACGATTCCCGACATTAAATAAAATGCGGCCCCAATTGAACGAGATATTAATGGATCAAATGAATCTTCAAGGTTCTGTCACACGACAACTCAAAATCGCAATCGCCAAAGACAGGTGCAGACAATACCGGTTTAAAATTATTGGAAAACCCATACGCCTCTGTAGGGATGCCAAAGAAGTTTTTGTCGCATACCTTGTTGCTATTAATGTCATGGAAAAGTGCAACGGCGTAATCGTCTGCTTCTAAATGTTCGAAGGTATAACTTACTTCGTGACCTTCTACTTTTACTCGTGCCATTCTATAGGTCTGCCCTACCTTCGGGAATTTTGCAGGTTCCTTATAGACAGAAATTTCCATCATCCCCTTCACTGATTTAATGTTGTCTACCTTAATCGTTAATGCATAATGCTGATCCGATTCAGATGTGGAAACAAGAAACAAAAGCAGGAAACCAAGGAGTGCCATTCTCATTTTGCGCGGAATGTAGTTTTAAAAATGCGGTCCATCCACGTAAATGTCGAAGAGTAATTTCCGTCTAATTTCGAATGGTGGTCGTCGTGATGACGGGTTTTACTCAAAAAAGGGATTTTACTTACTATGGGAAGTTCAAGATCTGAATGGATGTGAATCTCATGCAGATTGCGCAAGAATCCGAATGCCAAAAAGGCAAAAACACTGATTGAACCGAAGCAAAGATAAATGACTGCAAATCCAAGAACTACACCTATTGTCCCCGACATCCATTCTAAGGGATGACCATAGAGGTATTCCATCGGAAATGGGGTGTGCGCTCGGTGATGTATAGAATGAATTTTACGAAGTAGAAATTTGTTTTCATGGAAATATCGGTGCATAAAATAGAACCAGAAGTCATCCATGACGAAGGCGATAAAAACCTGTAGTGCGACAATCCAAAAGGTAAAGTTGGTCGTATCGAATAAATCAAAAATGAAATAAACACCCGCAGCTGAAAAAGCCAAAAGCATAATCAAATTAAGAAAATACAATCCAAATCGGGCTTTGAAGATATTCGGTTGATATTCTTTGTCCTGAATCCTGTATTTTTTAAATAGTGAAGTATTCAATACAACAAAACTGTACACGATACCAAAGAGATTGGTCGCTGCCAGCATCCCTACTGTATAGAATATCAACTCATTCCGTGTCATTATCGTATCGCAAAAATGTTGTGCATTACTGTATCTTCCAATCCTTTTTCGCGCTCATCGACGATTTTGGCAAACCCTTTTTCACGAAGGAGTGCTTCCACTTCTGCCAATCGTCCATTCACATTATGCACTTCGATGACCATTGATTTAATTTTCGGCCAATCGCCGGATGCTATACCTTGAAGCACTTGCCATTCTGCTCCTTCACAATCGATTTTTAGCAAGTCAATTTTCTCCACGTGGTGTTCGGCAATCACCGAAGACAAGGTGCGCAATTTACAGTGCACTTGTTTCTTACCCTTCACCAAGAAGTAGGCAATCATACCAGAAAACACTGGTGG
>CANGIC010000045.1 GCA_947453795.1 Flavobacteriales bacterium | reverse complement strand
TGTTTTTGTCGCAACCTGCGGTGTCCATCCAGCTGAAGAATTTTCAAGACCAGTTTGACATTCCACTTACACAAGTGGTGAATCGCAAGTTATTTGTGACAGATTTTGGCAGAGAGGTGGCGTTGACCGCAGAAAAGATCTTGAACGAAGTCAATGAAATGAACTTTAAGACAGCCACATTCAAAGGAAAGGTTTCTGGAACTTTAAAAGTATCGGTTGTTTCGACGGGAAAATATGTGATTCCGTATTTGCTATCGGATTTCTTACAAAAGTATCCAGACATCGATTTGCAATTGGATGTATCCAACAAATCAAAAATTACCTCAGATCTCATCAACAATTCAGTGGATCTTTCCTTATTGTCAACATTGCCTGAAGCACTTAATGTAGAACGAATTTCTTTGATGTCAAATTGTTTACATCTTGTGAGTGGGCGACCAATGCCGCACATCAAATCCATAAAGAATTTGCCGGATGATCTTCCTTTTATTTTCAGGGAAGAGGGGTCAGCGACGAGAAAAGCTATGGAGGATTATATACAGAAAAATGGACTTGCTGTGAAAAAGAAATTGGTACTTACATCCAATGAAGCGGTCAAGCAGGCGGTAAAAGCGAATATGGGCATTTCCATTATGCCGATCATAGGGATACGCAACGAGCTAAATCATAGTCAGTTGTTTAGCATGCCACTTGAAGGACTTCCAATTGTTTCTGAATGGAACGTAGTATGGATCAAAGGAAAAAGAATGTTCCCTGCCGCTCAAGCGTTTATTGATTACCTTACCGCAGAAAAACAATCCATCATACAAAACCATTTCTCTTGGGCAGATGATTTTGCCGTAGATAAGAATTAAACCAACTGTGCCAACGCGTATTTCAATGATAGCAAGGCCTGTTTACTTTTCACAAGTACCTCAATAAGTTTTAATTTGGCTTGAATGTATGCTGTTTCTCGTGCATTGATCAAGAACAGTGAACTTTCTCCACTTTCGAACATAAGTCGTTCAGCTTCAAGCAGACGGTATGAATCTTCGGCGGTTCTCTGGTAAATGGCGACTTGGCTTAAAGCGTTCTGGTATTCCACGGATGCATTGCGGATTTTAAATTCAATGTAAGCGCGGTTATTGTCCAAATTGTATTGCTCATCCTGGATTTTAAGATTGGCCATCGCATAATCCCCACGTTCTTTTCGCAGTAAAACGGGCATTTCAAAAGTAACTCCCCATTTGTAATTGTTGACCGCCAAATTCGTCATAGGATTATAGTTGATGGGTTCGTTGATCAGGTTGTAACTCAGGTTCAATTGTGGCTTTAAGGCCTCCTTTTTTAAACGGCTATCCACTTTTAAACTTTCAATTTTAAAATTGGTAATCGACAAATATGGGTGATTTAAAATTGCGGAGTCGATTTCCTCATTCAAGAGGATGAACGCTTCATTTATTGAAACACTGTCCATGGCATGCGGACGAGTGAGACTATCCAATTCTAAGGGTGCAGCATTTTCATCCCATAGAAAGGTAGCTAATTTATATCCTGTCCCTTGAAAATCTGTACGGTAATTGCGGAACATGGCCTCACGATTCTGTACCTGTATATTCGCTTCTAGCGTATCGATATCAGGCCGATCACCTAAATAAGCCATTCGTTTAACTGCTTCAAACCGTTGGCTAGCTAAATGGTATGCCTCCTGCAGTAGTTGACAGGAATGATAGGCAAGGAACCAGTTCCAATAGGCATAACCTGCCTCGTACATCAATTCATTCAATTGAAGTTTTTGTTCAAAGAAGGTGCTTTGCTGATAGATCTTGGCTTTTTTTAATTCGGCGCGTCGTTGATCGATGAACATGCCTTGACCGAGACTTACCGAAACACCTCCATACCAAAGTCCTCCGTTGGGCGTCTTTTCTTCTGGGTTGAGGTAGGCGCCTTGGTTCATCTCAAAGCCAGATTTCACTTCAATTCCATACCATGTCGGGATTTTTAATCCTGCATTTAAGAAACTGTAGTACTGAGAACCCGCGTAATATTTTTGGTTCAATTGATTGTAAAGTTTAGGGTCAAATCCTCCGCGTGCTTTCAAAACGGATTTCTCCCCAAATTGTATTTCCAAATTGGCTTGTTTTGCCAAAGGATGATTTTGAATAACCAGGGAATAGAAACGTTCTTCGGAAAAGGTGTTTTGCGCGAAGCTAAGTTGAAGAAGGAGGCAAGCGAGAATAGAAGTGACTAGTGCTTTCATTTTTTCGGTTTTTCCTTGGTTTCTTTTTTTGCATAAAATTCAGGTGGGAAGCCATTGACTAATCGCCACAACTCATAACCAATGGGTACATCATTCAATAAAATCATGGAATGTGCTCCACCACCAACACGCAATGCTTTAGGCCATGGTTTGTCATTTTTTAATGGAGCAACCAAAACACGGAATGTCCCATCTTCACTTGCGAAATTATCTATGGCAAAAACTTCTCCTCCAAAGGTGCCAAAACTTGTATTCGGCCAGCCAGAAAAGGCAATGGAAGGCCAACCGTCAAATTGAATACGTGCCTTTTGACCTTTTGCTAAAAGGGGCAGATCCATTGGTCGGACATACATTTCAATGGCTAAATCATAGACAGAAGGCATGATCGTCGCAATGGCATCACCTTGCTTTACGGTTTCCCCAATTCCGTTTGAAAGTACCTTGGTAACCACGCCATCTTGAGGTGCTAAAATAACATACATCCCATTTCGAATGCTGTAGTTCATCACCTGACTTTGAAGTTTTGTTACATCGACTTCCGCTTGGTACATATCGGAAAGGGCGGTAAATTTATCCGATTCAGCTTTAGCCACTTCATCGCGAAATTTCGCATCCACAGCATTGTATTCTACTTTCGCATCAATAATGTCGTTCCCACTTTGCAATAGTTTTTGCTGCGCCGCGATTTGATTTGCTTGCGCACGCTGCAATGTCAACCGTCGCGTTTCTAGTTCAGTTTGAGATTTTACCCCATCCTTAACGAGTGCTTCGAAACGGTCAAATTGTGTCTGTGCGATTTTGCAATTGACTTGTGCCGTATGGTACTCAATGCTATCTGTTTTTAACTTCAGTCTGGTTTGGTCGAGCTTAATTTTTGCCTGTTTGAGTTTCAAGCGCCCAGTTTCGATCAAAGCATCAACGCGTGTATCCATCGAACTTACCTTGTCTGAATAGGAAATCACCGAAAGTTCCTTGTTTTTCAATTGTTGTTCTGTGCGATCGACCAAGTTGGGATCGAAATAATCGTCCTTGATCTCAGAAATAAATAGAATGGTATCTCCTTTTTTAACTTCATCGCCATCCTTGACGTACCACTTTTCTACCTTACCTGAAATAACAGTATTGATGGTTTGTGGCTTCTGCTCCGGTCGCAAGGTGGTTACTTTACCTGAGGATTGTATGTTTTGAGTCCATGGAAGTAGGGTGACAATGAAAGCTAAAAAAAACAGTAACCCTAGTGCTCGAATCAACTTTTTGGAGGATTTCTGTTTTTCAACAGCATGTAAAGCAGTCATAGGTGACTGATCAACTTTATTTGGGTTTTGAGGCGAGAGATTTAGCATGACTTCCTATGTTTTTGGTACGACTCATAGTTTCCTGTGAAAACAATTTTTCCGTTTTCAATGTGGATAATTCGATCTGAAATTTTCAGGTATTCGGGATCATGTGTGGCCATAATGACCGTTCGGTTATGGAGTGTTTTAATGAGCTCAATCATTGACTTTGATTGTGCGGGACTCAAGCCACTTCCAGGTTCCTCACACAAGATTAAACGAGGTAAGCCAATGATCACGCGCGCCATGAATAGTTTTGTTTTTACATCACTTGGGATAAAGTGTCCTTCAGGATTGAGCATGGTGTTGAACTTTTCAGGACTCTGTTCAATGAATTTTGTCAATTCGAGTTGTTCACAAAGCGCGACAACTTCTTGCAATGAAATCGAATTTCTACCCATGGTAATGTTCTCCACGATGGTGGCATAAACCAACTGGTCTTGAGCGAGCATAGCACCAATATGTTCGCGAAGAAGTGATTTGTTCAAATTGCTGATTGGTATCCCATCCATGGAGATGTTTCCATCGTTGGTGTCATAAAGTCCGGTGGTCAAACAAAATAACGCGTTAGCAGTTAAACTTGATTCCGAAACTATGGCGACTTTCTCGTTGGCACTCACATCAAAGGAGACCTCAGCTAAAACATCGGTATTTAACAAATCAAAACGGTAACTGACGTTGCTGTATTTTAAAGTTATCCCTGTTGACTGATCATTTTCAATATCGGCTCCAGTATAATTTTCTAGTGCTAAATCAGTCACTTGACCTATTTTTTCGACAGCGGTTAGGACATCATACACTATCTCGATGCTCAAGATTAATTTTTCGACAGAGGAGAGTACGAGGACAATAACAATTTCAGCCGCAACGAATTGACCAATGTTGATCTGACCATTGATGACCAAGAATCCACCTACGATCAATAAAGTAAGTGCAATGGCTACTTTGAAGGCAATGAGGTAAGCGTATTGTTGTACTAAGATTTTGAAATGTGTGTTGCGTGCGTCCAGATAATTGTGAAGAAAGGAATTTGTCTTGTCAATGTGCATCTTGCTTTCACCAGCCATTTTAAAGCTGATCCGTGAATGCGCGATTTCTTCCAACCAATGGGCAATTTTATACTTGTATGTTGATTCCGTTAAACTCGTTGAATACCCTTTCTTTACTGTAAATCTTAACATTAGGAGGAGCAGAATCAGTAGGAAAAAGCCAATGAATATAAAGAAACTGTGGTAAAAGGAAAGCAGCAAAAGACCAAAGATGATTTGTAGGGAGGCGGAGGTGAAATCAATGAGTAATTTCGATAATCCCTTTTGAATGGTCAGTGTGTCAAAAAAACGGTTGGTCAACTCTGGAGCATAGCGCTTCACAAGTTCAACCATTTTAATCTTCGGTATGCGGTCCGCAAATTCAAAAGCCGATCGCGTGAAAATGCGTTGCTGTAAGTTTTCGGTAATCTTGAGCTGGTAGATGTTAAGGATTCCTGAAAAGCCAATGGCAGAAACGACCAAGGCGACCAAAACAAACCACGATGTGCTGATTTGTCCGAGCTGTATAAAATTGATAATCATTTGAATACCTAGTGGCAATCCGAGTGAAAGTAATCCACTGAAAACAGCAAAGATGTATATATTGCGGATCTCCTTGCGGTCAGGTCGGATCAATGAGAGAAAGCGCTGAATCACGGAGTTTTCTGGAATTTTCATTTTTTTAAGGTGTTAAAAATGAGATCTAAATAAAAGGATTCAACAAAGTCGCTGTCCTCCTTGATGTTCGTTAATTTGGGTAAATGCGCCGCGAAAAAACGCTGTTGATTACTTCCTTCGATCATACTTGAGGCGAGCATATTGGGGTACGGATAATCACGATTTACTTCGTTGATAATGGCCGCAACATTGCTCACCAATGTTTTATAAACTGAAAAGACACCCACTTTGTTCTCTTCATCTACATCTTTTGTAATCAATACCTTAGCCGATTCATTGATGATGATTTCTTTCAATGCCAATTCATTCGAAATCAAAGAATCTATTTCAGGATTTGGCAAGGCGGTCAAGATGTGAATCGTTTTCTTTAGCTTTTGCTCTGGAAGTTCAATATTTCTAGTCTCCAGTGTAATACGCGTTGCGATACAGCCCCAATACCAATTGATGAGATACAGCAAAAGTTTGTGTTTACTTTCAAAATAGCGGTACACCGATGCTTCTGTAGTTTGGATTTCAATAGCCAATTTTTTAAACGTAAATCGCTCAAATCCAAGTTGATTCATCAATGCGATGCTACCGTCAATGATTTTTTGCCCCAACTCAGAGGTGCTGGGGTCCTTCAGGAAAAGGTTTTGATTGACCGGAATCTTAATGCTCGCTAAAATGTTTTGCATAAAAGTAATTTGTGCAAATGTAATAGTAATACTATTATGTTTGAAAGTCGCTTTGTTAAAAAAATAAAATTGTAGATTTGAAAACCGATTCAAAGGTCTGGAAACTAACATAAATCCTATGAAAAAACTCATTGCACTGCTTCAAGTCATCCTTTTTTCTTTCGCTGTTTCTGCACAGCTAGTGGATGGGGGCAATGGTCACGCAGTCATTTTGGACCAGAAAGGATATGTCTGGACAATTGGGAGAAACAATTTTGGACAATTGGGAGATGGTGCGCATGACAATTCGCCAATCCCGAAGAAAGTAAAGCAATTATCAGGTATCGTAGCGATCTCTCGTGGTTACGATCACAGTATTGCACTCGACAAGAACGGCAATTTGTTTTTATGGGGAAGAAACAATTACGGTCAACTGGGATGTGCCTCGATCAGCGACCAATCGACACCTCAGAAATTACTCCATCACACCAATTTTTCTGCGGTTGAAGGCGGTTATTGGCATACGGTTGGACTCAAAAAAGACGGAACAGTTTGGTGCTGGGGACACAACTATTATGCGGAGTTGGGCAATGGAACACGGGAACACAGTGCATGGCCTGTGGAGGTGCTTCAATCGTCGAATTCAACCAATACGGTCTTGTCGAATGTTTCACAGATTGCATCCGTTGGATACCACACATTGGCATTGAAAAAAGATGGTACTGTTTGGGCCTGGGGAGGAAATTCTTACAAAGAACTGGGTGGAGCCGGAGATGAGTTTCAGCGCTATGCTATTCAAGTGCAAGGGCTCCCGAAAATCAAAGAAATCGCAGTTGGCTGGCACCATTCCGTGGCCTTGGATGAGGAAGGAAATATCTGGATTTGGGGTTCGGACCCAGCGTTTCAATTTAAAGAGGAAACGAAAAAACACTACAATCAACCGACACAGTTAACTGGCCTTCCGAAATTCACAAAGATTGCATGTGGCAGTTGGCACTCTTTGGCCATTGATGAAAACAAAAATGTGTGGGCTTGGGGCAAAAATCACTTTGGTATGCTGGGAACAGGAGATACCATTAGTCGCTCAAGTCCTATTTTGGTCAAATCGCTCAAAAACATTGTTGACATCGGTGGAGGTTGCTTTCAGTCCATCGCCGTCGACTCACAAGGACAGATTTTTACTTTCGGTGACAATCCATCTGGACAACTTGGACTTGGAAATTATTCCCGATGCTATTCGCCTAAATTGATGCCACTAGACATGAATGGGACGATGATGGAGCGCTTACTGGCAAATGAACAGGAAAAGGTTGCGAAGAAGGATGACACCGTTGACAAAGCGAAGGAATCAGTTTTTAATGTGGAACTTATCCTTAGGATTCTGAAGTATGCGCTCTTGGCGTTTAGTTTGCTGCTTAATATTGTGTTGTTCAGAAAGCTGAGGCATAAGCGTTAGAAGGAGGCATTCAAAATAAAATCGCATAAAAAAACGAGGAGCATTAACTACCCCTCGTTTTTCATTCGTTTTTAAACCTCTTAAAGTGGCAGATTCAAGTCTTTATTGAATTTCACTTTGTAGCTGTAATTCAAGATTCTACTTTCTTTTGTTTTCAGATCAATCTTCCATTTGATCATACCGGTGCGGGTGTCGTACTCGGCTTTTCCAAGGTCAATGGCTTCAATCAAGATATCGGCGTTCTGCGTAATTGGCAATTGATCTTCGATAATCAATTCGATGCCTGTCGCTTTCAAATTCTTGATTTCAATGGAGTAGGCCATCGTTTTCTCTTTCTTGTCACCTACGATTTTTTCCTTACATTCTTTCTTCATCAAAAGGCGCTTCACCACAATGTTTGGATCACGTCCCATGCTCAAGGTCAAGGTGTCTTCCATAGAAGTAGGATCGATGTACGTTTCACCGACATAGCTACCATCAAAGAAAATATTTGCTTCAGCTGGAACCAATCCAAGTTCATCGAGCTTAGATAGCTGTGCCACCAAATACACCGATGGATCTAATTTCGGAACCGTGTAGTACGCATAATTCGCATCCAAGTCAGCGATCTTAATCAAGACCATGTGCTGCTCATTGTTCGATTTAATGTTGTACGGCAAGTCTATTCTAAACTCTGCAGAGGTCAACTGGCGAACCACTTGAACGAATTGTTCAGATGTCACCGCATTTTTTTCTTCGTCATTCATTGCGGCTGCTGGTGCGACATTGCTGTACCCATAAGACAAGCTTTCTTGTTTTTTGAATTGTACATTGTCATCGTATCTGCCTGTTTGGTAAGCGTAATAATCTACATACCATGGGTGTAATGTTGGCTTCGTCTTGTTTTGGTATGGATTGTTTGTGGAAATGTTCAACTTCACATTTTCCCAATCTAAACCAGAATTTTGGAAAACCATTGCTTTATACGTTAGATTGATTTTTGAGGTCATCCCATCGCTGCGCAAGTCATACTTAGGTACCCATCCTGCAGCGGATACTAAATAGGAAATATTCAATTTTCCCGTCATGATTTCCTTACACTGCAAGGTCACAGTAATTCGGTGTCGCGGCCCTTGGTCATCAGCGGATTGTCCCGCGCTGTTTTGATGTTGACGCATTTTGGTTAAACGGTCTTCCATCGCGCGTTTTTTCTCGTTCTTGTCCGCTTTTTTGCGGTTCAATGCTTGAAGCCGCTTGTTGATTTCCATCATTTTGGTAGAGTAGTAATCAACGGCTTGCTTCAATAGGTTGATGGAGTCGTTTACTTTGCCTTGACCGCGTATTGCGCCATTGTTGGAGAGGATATTCTTCGTTGACATCAGTACATCAATTTCATCTTGAATGTCTTGAATGTCGTAGTTGAGATACTTCAATGAGTCTTCAAGCAACTGAATATCTTTTCTGATTTTTAGCGGCAATCCTTCAAGACTGATTTCTTTCGGTTCTGGGTAATAAATGGAATATTTCGAATCGAGAATAATCACGTCACCCGTTGCTTTTACTTGTAAGCTGTTGGCATCAATGGTCGGACTTATTCCTTCGATGATCACCTCGGTGATTCCCGGTTTAATGGAATAACTTGCTCGCTGAAAGAGTTGTGCGCCTTGTGCATAGACCGTCACTTCCGTAATGGTCGATTTTACAATCTCTTTGTCTCCAGCATTCGAAACGAATGACACAAGGAGAATAACTAGGGGAAGAATCAATTTGTTCATGGCTTATAAATTTGAGCTTTGATACACGCTGTTGCATCATTGGTTCAATGACGAAGCGAAAAAATAGGTAAACGCTATTATATCAGCGCTTTGATCTCACGAATAATGCGTTCAGCCAATTCATTTGCTTTCGTTTCATTCTCGCTTTCCGAATAAATGCGAATGATGGGTTCTGTGTTGCTTTTGCGCAAATGCACCCATTCTTTGCCGATGTAGATTTTCACACCATCCGTTGTATCCACTTCTTCGTGGGCATAGTTGAGTGACATAAAAGTCAAGACTTGGTCCACATCAATATCTGGCGTGAGTTCGATCTTATTTTTTGAAATGGTGTACTTAGGGTAGCTGTCACGCAGATGTGAAACACTCATCTTCTTGTGCGCAAGATGGCTTAAAAATAAGGCAATACCAACCAGTGAATCGCGACCGTAATGCAATTCAGGATAAATAATTCCTCCATTTCCTTCTCCGCCAATCACCGCATGTGTTTCTTTCATTTTCGCCACAACATTGACCTCACCAACAGCCGCAGCTGAATACGTCAGGCCGCGCTCTTCTGTGATGTCGCGCAATGCACGGGTAGAGGAGAGGTTGGAAACGGTAGCGCCTGGTGTATGAGTCAATACATAGTCCGCCACAGCAACGAGTGTATATTCTTCACCAAACATGCTTCCATCTTCACAAACCAATGCGAGACGGTCAACGTCTGGATCCACGGTGATTCCCATATCTGCAGCCACTTCTTTGATTTTATCTGACAAATCGGTGAGGTGTTCCGGCAATGGTTCAGGATTATGAGGAAAATGTCCTGTTGGCTCACAATACATTTCGGTGATTTTCGTCACACCCAATGACTTAAGAAGAGCAGGAACAAAGATGCCTCCTGATGAATTCACTGCATCTACAACAATCGAGAAATCAGCTAATTTGATGGCATTTGCATCAACCAGGGGCAACGCTAGAATGGCATCGATATGTTTTTGCATGTAGGAATCATCCTTGGTCACTTTTCCGAGGTCATCCACTTCAGCAAAATCAAAACGCTCTTCCGATGCAATAGTCAATACGGCTTCACCGTCTGCACCTGAGATGAACTCTCCTTTTTCATTCAATAACTTTAACGCGTTCCATTGCTTTGGATTGTGGCTTGCGGTAAGGATGATTCCTCCATGGGCTTTCTCCAAGGGAACAGCGATTTCAACGGTTGGTGTTGTCGATAGGCCAAGATTAACCACATCGATCCCTAAACCGATCAAGGTTGAAACGACTAAATCCGAAATCATTGGACCAGAAATTCGCGCATCGCGACCAATGACCACTTTAATCTTATGTCCAGTATGCTGATCTTTCAACCATGTGCCATAGGCAGCCGCAAATTTTACCGCATCAACAGGTGTTAGACCTTGGTCCACTTTTCCACCAATTGTTCCGCGGATTCCCGAAATCGATTTGATTAATGTCATGATGTTAAGGTTGATTATTGATTGTCTGATTAGACATTCGAATGTGTTATTTTTTCTCGGAAAGACTTTTCTTCAAGGCAACCATCTTCAGGCAGGCAATGGCACATTCCACACCTTTATTGCCATGGATTCCACCCGAACGGTCAATGGACTGTTGCAGAGTGTTGTCAGTCAAGAGGCAGAATGCCACAGGTGTATTGTACTTCAAGTTGACATCCTTAATGCCGTTCGTTGCACCGTCGCAGACGAAGTCAAAATGGCGAGTTTCTCCTTGGATCACAACACCAATGGCTATGGCGCCATCAATCTCGGTGTATTCGCACATGAACTGAGCACCTAAGGGCAATTCAAAAGCACCAGGAACGAAGTGTACAAGGATGTCTTCGTCGCGCACTCCGTTGTCTTTCAGTGCGGTGCGTGCTCCTTCCAATAGGTTGAGGGTAATGGAATCGTTCCATTCAGAAACAACAATGCCGATTTTAAAACCGGCACCGTTTGGAACTTCTTCCTGAATATAGTCAGACAAATTGCGTAAAGCAGTTGCCATTATTTCTTTGTTTTGTTCGACGCACGAGCGATGTACTTCTCGATTGATTTCTGGCCTGCAAATGCAGAATAGTCGTCTTTAATCTTTTGGTAACACTCCGTCGCTTTTTCGAAATCTTTCAATTTTTCGTAGCACAAACCAGCTTTGAATAGGTACATCGGCGTAGTCAAGTCGTTGTCTTCCATTTCTGTGGCTTCCATGTACAATTCAGCGGCTTCATCGTAATGCTTCAGTTCACTGTGGCAATCCGCTTGTAAACCAACCGTCATGACCGAAACATACGTGTCATTCAAATCAACACCTTCCAATTCAGTGAGCGCCTTTTTGAATTCTCCTTTTGCCATGTATTGACGCGCAAGAACAAATTGAGCATCCTCACCACCCACTTTACCGTCAAATTTCTTTACTTGACCACGAAGTGCGTCGATTGCAGCGTCAGTAGAATCTTTTTGAGCGTAGTTTAACCCAATCCACCAAGAATCTTTAGATTTCTCGTTGGCAGGTTTCCACATAAACTGGCGATAAACCAAGATACCCAAAACCAATACAATCACCCCTCCGGCGATATAAGTTCCTAAACGAAAATTCTTGTTTGAATCAAAGCGTCGTTTAAGTTCTTGAAATGAAAAATTTTCTAACATTATCTTCAAATTTAGAAGCGATGCAAAAATAGTTTTTTTTTTCATTCTTCCGTTTGTGTTTTTTTCAGTGGTTTTCAACACATCGAATTGGTTAAAAACTCTTCACTTTTCCCGTTTAATTCCTTGAAAATCCACCTATTTTTGTACCTATGCATTTGCAAAGTCTCCATTTAATAAACTTTAGAAACTACGAAGAAGCGGAAATACGCCTTTCGGAAAATGTGAATTGTTTCGTGGGAAAGAATGGATCTGGTAAGACAAATGTGCTAGATGCGGTGCATTACCTCGGTTTGTGCAAGAGTTTTTTAAATGTCATGGATCGCCAAAACATTCGCTTCGACCAACCGTTTTTTTCCATTCAAGGGGCCTTTCAAAAGGAGGAGAAGGAAATCAGTATCCATTGCGCAGTAAAGTCTGGGTCAAAAAAGGTGTTCAAAAGAAACAAAAAGGAATACGAAAAATTGGCAGATCATATCGGTCAATTTCCCGTGGTGGTCATTTCTCCATATGACCGTGACCTCATTTCTGAAGGGAGTGAGATGCGCAGAAAATGGATGGACAGCATCATTGCTCAATTTGATCGGGCCTATCTGGATGAAGTGCAGCGGTATACACGCATTTTAGAACAACGCAATGCCTTGCTGAAAAATATGTTCTCTCACGGCTTATTCGATCGAGAATCTATTGAGGTCTGGAATGAACAGTTGGTGAACTCAGGAAATAGCATTCATGCAATTCGAAAGGCATTTATCCAAGAATACATTCCCGTTTTTCAGGAGAAATACAACTTCATTGGTCTAGAACATGAAGAGGTGGGTATCGAATACCGTTCGCAATTGAATGAGTCAGATTTTGAGACGCTTCTCAAAGAAAACGAACGAAAAGATGCCTTTTCTCAATACACCAATGCAGGAATTCACAAAGACGATTTGGTGTTTACGATCAAAGGTCATCCCATTAAAAAATACGGTTCTCAAGGACAGCAAAAATCATTAATTATCGCTTTGCGTTTGGCACAATATGAATTGTTGAAGGAGCATTTGGAGCTCGCACCAATTTTATTGTTGGATGATATTTTTGATAAACTCGACAATGACCGGGTGAAACGTTTGCTCGATCTTGTTTCGGAACATTATTTTGGCCAAGTGTTAGTGACCGACACTGACGAAGACCGATTAAACGCTATTTTTAGGGACAGCAATATTGAATTTTCAATTTTTCGTGTTTCTCAAGGTGAGATTCATGCCGTTGATGCGTTAGCTTTAAAAATGAACCATGGCGGATAGAAAATTAGACAAGAATCAACACATGTTGGGCGAATTGGTCGACAAACTGATGAAGGCCTATCGCTTGGATGGTAAAATGAAGGAAATGGATGTCATTGCGGCATGGCCTGAAATGATGGGTATTGCTGTTGCCAATCGTACGAAGTCAATCGCAGTGCGCAATAAAACACTCTACATCACCATGGATTCCTCTGTCATGCGCGACGAATTGTCCTATGGAAAAACCATCATCATCGAACGGGTGAATCAACAGGCAGGATGTGAATTGATCACGGATGTTTGGTTTGGTTAATCCCGTGTTGATTTCTTTCAGCATCGTTGTTGACATTTTTTAACATCCTGCTCCTTCAGAAGGGCCTATCTTTACGGTCCTATGAAAAAAATAAACACCTTTCTTTTCGCATTTTTAATGTCCACATTCGCGGCAAATGCGCAACTGTCAGCGGTAGTTGGAAAAGCAGACTATAACTTTTGGATTAACCTTCCAGCCGATAGCATCCTAAAAAACAATCCACCAATATTAATTTTCCTACATGGCAGAAGTCTTTCTGGTTCGAACTTAGAACTGGTGAAGAAATATGGCGTCATCAAAGAAATTATCCACGGAAGAATGGTTCCAGCCATCGTTATTGCGCCTCAAGTTCCCGCAGGAAAATCCTGGGAACCGAAAAAGGTTTTGGAGGTGTTGCGCTATGTGCAATCACAATATCAAACAGATACCAATAGAGTATATGTCGCTGGAATGAGTTTGGGTGGATATGGAACCCTTCATTTCGCTGGCGCTTATCCACAGGTGGTTACAGCAGCGGTTGCACTGTGTGGTGGTGGAAATCCTAGTGACGGCTGCGATTTAGCTACCGTGCCTCTTTGGATCCAACATGGAAACCGTGATGCAGCGGTACCACTTTCTGAGTCACAAAAGGTAGTGGATGCCATACGTGCCTGCAACGGGGGTGAAAATTTGACGTTCACAATTGTTGAAGGTGCCGATCATGGTGCACTTGAAAAGGTTTTTCGCACCGACGAAATGTATGATTTTCTATTCAAATACAACAAGGTCGTTGAGACCCTGATTGAGGAGAAATAGGATCAATTTATTCGAGGTGTTCGCATCTTTTCTTGTGAAGGCATGCGATAGAAAATATTCAAGGAAAACCGATTCTGGTAGAAGGTAAATCCAGTGTGGCTGTCGTCGGTGTAGGACGCTTCATATTGGAAAGAGGAGGCAAAATCGGATGTCGCTGTTCGCCCACCATAATTCCCGTAAAGCAGGGAAGGTGAAAATTCTGCGCCAATTGAAATGTATTTCTTGAAATTGTAGACAAAACCCAGGTAAGCACCAAGGCCAATAGAGAATCCAGCAGGAATGGAGATCGTCGAATGGCTTTGTTCCACGAGACTGTCATTGGACAAGTAATATTGTTTAAAGTCCGCGGTTAAATTAAAACGTCCGACATAATTGATGGGCAGCTCAAAACCACCAATCAGTTGAAATCTGGACTTCGCCATCGACCATCCAATGCCAGGGGCAAAATGAAATTGATTTTGTCGTCCAAGTCCTTGATCGAGAACATGTATTCCCATTGAGTTAATATCTTGATCTTGTATTTCTAAGAGGTCAATGTGTGACCAACCAAAGCGAAATCGGAGTTGGGTTTCATTCTTGAGGTTATAGTACAACTGGGTCCCAAGTCCAAAGGACTTGTCTTTTATGTTGTGGTTGTCAATTGACTCATAATCGATATTAAACCAATAGACTTGTACATCATTTATTGGATTGAAAAGTTGCGCAGAAATCCCAAATCTATCCGTCTGAGAAAATGAATGGATGGCGAGAATAAGCGTTGCGAGAAGAAGTGGTTTTTTCATGGTGTTAGGTAGTAAAAGTTAAGGTTAATTAAATTTAAGGAAATCTTTTTTAAAAGACAAAAGACTTTTAAGGACAAAAGACAAAGGACAAGTGAAGTACTTCGGTGGCTGAGGTTCCGAAGGAAGTCTCGAAGTCACCATTAAGGACAAAAGACCGCTTCGCTGAAGGACTTTTTAAAGTCATGAGTTATGAGTTACGAGTTACCAGTTGTGGAATTTTCGCTTCGAAATTCTGAATACAAAGGAAGTCTCGAAGTCACCATTGAGGACAAAAGACCGCTTCGCTGAAGGACTTTTTAAAGTCATGAGTTATGAGTTACGAGTTACCAGTTGTGGAATTTTCGCTTCGAAATTCTGAATACAAAGGAAG
>CANGIC010000044.1 GCA_947453795.1 Flavobacteriales bacterium | reverse complement strand
TTGATTGATATTTACCCCTGTAGATGTTAAACAGCTAAGCACAGCAGCAGGTGTCAATGTTGGATTGATACTCAACATTAAACCCACCAAACCTGCAGCAAATGGTGTTGCCATGGAAGTTCCTCCCATTTGATCGTAGCCATTTCCGTTTGAGGTATAAACTGTACTAAAAAGACCTCCATAAGAATATCCACCAGGAGAAGCGATATCTACATAAGGTGTTGTTCCGTTGTAATTTGAGAAGCTAGAACGAGAATCATTTGAGTTTACAGACCCCACGCAAATCACATTATTGTAGGCACCAGGGTACATGAGCGTAGTTACTGCATCGTTTCCTGCTGCTGCCAAAAATACCACTGTAGGATAGGCATTGATTAATGTTTGGAAACTGGCTGAAGCGGAAGGACCACCGAATGACATACTCACCACATTCGCTCCATTTTCACACGCCCATTGCACACCTTGGTAGGAATAATACACACTTCCTGAAGTCGCTGCGCTGTTTGGAGTCGCTTTCACACCAATCAATTGCACATTTGCACCAAGCGATGCGATTCCTTTTCCGTTGTTAATGTCCGCTGTTGCAAGTCCAGCGCAGTGTGTTCCATGTGACCAACCAAAATCAGCAGAAGAAACCAAAGGTGGTGTCGCATCTGCATCATTGTCTGCCACATCGTATTGTGCGTAAGTCGTTAAGTCTTGGTGACCGCAGAATACGGCATTATCTACGATGGCAATTTTTACTGTTGAACTTCCTTGAGAAATGTTCCAGGCCGCTTCAGAGCCCACGAGGGTATGGTACCATTTATTATTTCCTGAGTGGTACGGATCGTTAGGTACAAAGTCAATTTTATAAATTGGCTCTTTTTCAGCGAATTCTACATTCGGCAACTTGCTCAATTCACGAATCAAGGCATCAATTTGCGCATATTCTGAGAAGTGAATGCGGAAGATGTTTTGCAAGCTTGGCTTGTAGGTAAAGTAACTTGGCTTTTCCAATTGCGTTACCGTCATTTGTTCAAATACCGCAGCAATTTCAGGGTATTTAGCGATGTCGATAGTCAATGAAAAATCATTTTTATCTTTCTGATATCCATTGTGTTGAACAGGATCATTTTTCAGTTTGAACATGATGGTTCCATCCAAGAAATCAGATGAATAGGTTTGGGAAAATCCCAATTGAACGAGGCACAATACGGCCAGGAGAGAAGTAAACAGTTTCATAGGAGCAATAATTTGAGCGAAAGATACGGAAAATTTGATGCCATGGAAAATTTGATGCTGCGCAATTTGATCCCTGCGGGAATTTAGAATTTGATCCCTGCGGGAATTTGGTGCTGCGCAATTTGATCCCTGCGGGAATTTAGAATTTGATGCCGGAGGCAATTCAGAATTTGATGCCGGAGGCAATTTAGAATTTGATCCCTGCGGGAATTTGATGCCGAAGGCAATTCGTAACTCGTAACTCGTAATTAATAATTATCCCAAGCCACCGAAGTACGAGCATGTCTTTTGTCCTTTGTCCTCTGTCTTTTGTCCTCTGTCTTTTGTCCTTTGTCTTTTGTCTTTTGTCCTTTGTCTTTTTCATTCTCCGAAGCTTGAAAAGCGAAGGTGAATTGTCTATTATCCCTCCCTGTTATTTTTAACCTCACACTGCGTTACATGCGAGCACCCCCTAAAACCTTTTCTATGCAACGCCTAAGTTCATTCTTTGTGATTGTTTTTTTGTCCGGATTTACAACGCTTTACGCTGAGAATTTCGAGTCAATGCGTGTGTTTACCTACGGAAACGGGAAATCAAAATTATTTGTATTGAGACTATATGACAACGGGCACTATGAACACATCTATTGCACGAAGTCACTGATAAAAGTAGATAGTGGCCTTTTCTACTTGAGATATCATAAACTGACATTTGACTCAAAGTCAAAGCGTCGTGGGACTCAATCACTGAAAGAAAAATTCTTTATCCTCCGGGGTGAGCGACTTTTCGAGAAACGGTGGGAGGCAATGCTCGGCACCAATTGTTTGGGCACAAAAACTACAGACAGCATCTATTTTCAATCCATCGACTATAACCCCTTGAATCCAAATCCCCCGGCAATTAAAGAACAAAACTCAGCAAGAGAAAAAAATCCGAGTGATCAAGCTAAAGTGTATTTCTTAAGGTTACTCAATGATTTTGCACCTGGTTATAAAGAATTTATCGACACCAACTACTGCGGACCAGGGTGTTATTATTCTGTTGTCAATAACGCAAGTGTTCCTGCTAGCAAGGACACTACCAACGATCGATTGATTAGCAGTTTTAACACCGTGGTTCATGAGTCTACCCATCATTTCAACTCGTATACTGAAATCTGTGTAGATCCAACGATAATCATCCAATTTCAAAGAACACCAACATACACGTCGGAAAAGTTTCTGTCCATTGTTCCCAAAGAGGCATCCGATAAAATCTTTCGATTAAAATCATATGTCGGCAATGGCAGTGGAGTAAGTGCCAATCTATCTGGAATTTATGGGATAATGGATGAATTTTCGGCATACCGAAATGGGACAAAAGCATCACTTGACGCGGCGTTAGCGGCAAAGTCGGCAAAAAATGAAAAGCGAAAATTGGACTTTATACAAGAATCTCTTCCAACGTATTTTGCGTATTATGAATTCCGACTTTTCATCTCTTGGTATTTGGACTACGGAGCAAAATACCAACCCGCTATGCATAAAGCACTGATGGAAAACACAAACTTCCGAGTTGCATTTACCTTACTTGAGCAGGGGTTCAAAGAGGACATTAAAACTATGGAAAAGCTTGTGTCTGAAAATCCATCAGTGAAATGGTCATACGACTATTACGAGAAAGATTATGTAGCTTATTGCAAGGATCTTCTTGTTGGGCAAGAGAAAACACTGAGCACTTTTCGAATTGCTGGCGTTACTGCGCAGAATTACAAGCAATTTATTACCAAAGCCAATTAAGAATTTGATCCCTGTGGGAATTTGATGCTGCGCAATTTGATGCCGGAGGCAATTAAAAATTTGATCCCTGAGGTAATTTGGGATTTGATGCTACGCAATTTGATGGCGGAGCCAATTAAGAATTTGATCCCTTTGGCAATTTGATCGCAATTTAGAATTTGATGCCAAATGTAATTCGTGGCTTCGAGAACCTCACGTGTCCGCTGAGGTGGAGCCACCAAACTCGTAACTCGTAACTCGTAATTCGCAACTCATAACTCACAACTCGCCCCCTACTTCACCACACGCTCCGTTTCAACGACTCTTCCTCCATCAATCACAGAAACGAAATAAATTCCTTTGGACAGATCGCCGAGTGTCAAGGAGTTCAATTCATGCTGAACCGAGTATGTTGCAATCACCCGATTGAGTTCATCCGTAAGGATAATTTGGGTATGATCACTGATGCTATTTTGAGGAATAAAGACATTCAGAACCTCCGCAAAAGGGTTTGGGAAAACGACGATATGATTGGATTGCTGTTGATTCATTTGTACCAATCGCAGGTCTGTGTACATGAATTTTCCGTCGAAATCTACTTCTTTCACACGGTAATAATATTGTGTTTTGGGCATAAAGACATTGACATCAACAAATTCGTAATCCAATAGATTTTGACTTGAACCAGCTGCCTGAACTTGAGCGATTACGGTAAAAATCTCCCCATCTAAGGAACGTTCAATCGAGAAATAGTCACTATTGATTTCTGATGCAGTTGACCATCGAAGCAATACATTTCGATCGATTGCTTCGGCAGAAAAATCAACAAAGGAGACGCCGAGAGGAATCAGCATCATTACACCCGAATTGTTTGGTTCGGGAGAAACACCAGAGAAGGTTGTACAAGGAACAATGGAGTTATTGCAGCCCGCTGCGCCGTTTAAGGTTTGGGCCACATAATTTGAAGTTGGCATCGCCGCCAAAAAAATCACAGACCCTTGACCGCCGCCGCCGCCCGCACCGTGAGTTCCCGAATTGCCTACTGATCCGCCTGTGCCGCCGTTGGCGGAAAAAGTGACCGGGCATGCCGAAGTAAAGGCAAACGAATTGGCGTACACGACTACTGCCCCGGCAGCCCCAGCTCCACCACTTCCATCATTTCCAGAGTTGGCCGATGTTTGACCTTGTGCTGTGATTGAGATGGGTGTTGTGCACACATTTGAAGTCACGATTTGGTTGGCCTTGATATACACAATACCTCCCCCATTTCCACCATTGGTAGCCACACTGTTGTTCATTTGACCGCCGCCACCGCCACCGCCCATAAAAATTCGATTCTGTGAGTAATAAGGCATCAGTGTTTGTCCACCCAATCCATGGCCAGTATTCGCTGCAGTGCATTGCCATCCTATCCCACCTGTACCTCCAGTCGACACGTTTCCACCGCCACCGCCACCAGAGTTGTGGGTTAAACCACCTCCACCACCATTGGCTATTTTCCCTCTTGCGTTGGTGAAATTGACATTGGTGTTTTTATGAATTCCTTCTCCTTTAAATCCATAACTTGTTGAAGCCGTGAAATAAAAAGAGTTGAGACAACCTGCACCGTCATTGGTCGATTTTAAACCTCCTCGGAATCCAGCATAATTGGCATTGATCGAATGATTTAATGTCAAGGTTCCAAGCACTTCAATGGCAACCACTCCGCCGATATCTCCATTCCATGCCAAGGCAGTCATCGCTGAGGTTGTCGAAAAATTCGGGGCGCCCAATCTTCGTAAAGATACAATTTGAACACTGCTGTTTGCCGTGAACGTATAGGTTCTCGTTGGTGCACTTGTGAACGTCATGGTATTCGGTAAGCCACTCACTTCTGTATGTGTCGAAATAGTCAGAAATTCATAATTTCCTGCTGATCCAATCCCTGAAATGGTACCGAAGGTATTGGCATTTGTGATATTCGATCCTATGACATTGTCCTGCATTTGAATGAGCATGACCTTCTCCCCATTTTCGAAGGAATCGGCTGTTTCATTTACTGCAGAAACACTCACTGTTGCGCCACTTAAACCCGTCACCTTGGCATATCCATTCACAACTTGGGAAAAGCAGAATGAAAAAACCATTGACAAACTGACAATAGCATTGGCCAAGATCCCCGTTGGAACATTGACTATTAATTCTTTTCTACATTTCAATAAACTCATGAGCACGCGGACAAACAACTTAAATGCCAGCGCAAAATTAAAACACAAATAACTGAAAAACAATTATTTAACTATTTAATTCATAAAGAGTTGTCCCAAAATGAGAAAAGGATGTTCATTTTTGGAAATCTATCTAGTTGATTATCAATCCATTTTTTTTACCTAGAATTTTCTACCCGAATGCTTGCTTGTATTGAAAATGAAGTTGTTTCCAGACAATCGTTTGGCATTTTTAAACCAGTGAAAATAAGAATTTGGCGCATTGTTCAATTCTATATCCTCTAGGTAATAACAAGGCAGCCCTGGTTGAACATGGTGGGCTTCGTGCAAGTTGAAGTTGAATAAAAGATATTTTGAAATAAGTGGCATCGCTGAAAAACTGCGTGTAAACGCAATCTGTTCCTGATAAGAAATGGGTTTAACCTCGTTGCCATTGGCAAGAGGGATCTCGATATGTGAATGTTGGGTCAAGATGATCAGTTCTTTCCAGATTAAACTCAAAAGAAAACCGGGCAGGATAAATTTCAAGAGTTGAGCATTGAAGAAATATACAACTATTGCATAAACCATAAAATAAACCAGCACCTGCACTATTGCCGTCTTATACATGGCAGGTTTCAAAAAGCGCTTTATCTTGAACAAATTCCAGTAATTACTAAACATATAACCCAAATAAAAAATCGGAATAAAGAGAAACCAGGCCACATTTACAATGATACGCACCATTACAAGGGAACTTGGCTTTATTGTTTTTTCTGTCGTTGGATCAAGGTCACGCCAACCTGTCCACTTGTGATGGAGATTGTGCATGTGCATCCAAGTATAGAAAGGAATTCCAGACAATAGTCCGAACACATGACCTAAGATACGGTTGAGTTGTTGACCTTTAAAAAAATGAAGGTGACCGCATTCGTGAAGTAAAATGAAACATTGGGTAAAAAAAATGGACAATATAAAATGGGCTAACAAAACTGAAGGCAGCGTATTCAATACAAATCCACCAATTGACGCAAGAAGAAGGACAATTGGCAGGATCAGTAAAGAAATCGCCTTTACATTGGATGCTCTGGCTGTTTTATTCTCCATTTTTAGTCAATTCTTCGTATTCATTAAACCGCTTCACGAACTTTTGTCGCACAAATTCAACATGTTCATCTAATGTTTCCAGACGCCAATTTTCCGTAGGGATGATCTCCAAAAGTTCCACCTTCACTGTTCCATTTTCAAAATAGCGGTAATCACTAAATGGATTTGATGCTGGAGGCGTATGGATATAAAGCGCAACGATGGGCATTTTACAGTTGAGCGCCATGTGGTAGATTCCTCGGTTAAATTCGCAGATGTCATGAACATGTGTATGGCTTCCTTCAGAAGATGCCGCGATGTGTACATTTTCCCGAAGAATCCGTTGTTCCGTCTTTTTAAAAAACTTCAAGCGTCTTTCCGGATAGTATTTTGGTGGGATATAGAGCGTGCCAACTGACAAAGCACCCGGAACAGAAATCGGCAGTAACCACATCATTCGTTCAGAATTGATAAAGCGTGTATTTGTTAAACCCAAAGCAAACAATACAAATCCATCCAAAAACGAATTGTGGTTGAATGTAATTAGATGTGGGGTATTGGGCAACTGTGCTTTGAATGAGTTATCCAATCGAATACCCACTAAAAAAAGAGCCAATCGGCTAAGTCCATTGACCAGGTATTTCCGATTAAAGTTGGTCAACAATCCGAAGGAAAGTACCCGAATTGGAAATGCCACCGCCCCCATGACACAAATGATGATAAACGCGGCCGTCAGTTTATAAATTCGAATTATTGTTTTGTACATACGACCGTTTGCATGGATAGGTTCAACTTGTTCTTAAACAGTAAAATAGGTGAAAGTAAAAATTGTCCAAGGAAGTATGGAAAAATGATCTTATTCAAGTTCAATCCTTTTCCTATCCATTTGAAATAGGTTCCTGTAAAAATGTAAAAATACGGCGGGAACGCGCCATACGGCATGTACGATTCCACCTTCAAACCATGTTTTTCCATCATGTGCAGAAAGGCCTTTTTGGAATAAAGGGCGGTGTGCTGAGGCGCTTGAACGCCAGGCCATTTTTTACCAAACAATTTAAATGTGAATGAGTCTAGTCGCGGCACTTCAATGATCAACTTCCCATCTTCCTTTAAAATCCGTTTCGCCATATCAATCGAAGCATTTGGGTCATAATCATGTTCAAAAAAATGCCACATCGTAATGATGTCCATGGAATTTTCAGGAATATTTTGCGCGTAAAAAAGTCCTTCGTGGAAATCAATTTTATCAAAATCTGGATATTCAAGACCTTCTTTGAAATCAACACCACTGATCTTACATCCTGTCTTTTTGTTCATGTGCAGTAGAAAGGTTCCGACCGCACAGCCAACATCTATGAGTTTTGTTTCGGGTCCAACATGACAGTATTTTTTCACCAGACGCTCTTTATCGCGATCGTGCTTGTTCATGGCCCACTCGTAAAGAGGCGTGAGCACTCCCCAATTCTTCTTTTTGCGGTGCGCGATATATTCACTGTCATAAAATGGTTTTATTCCATCAATGGTTAACCTTGGATTTTGATAAACGAGCTCACAATTCGTGCATTTCACATAGAGAAATTCACCGTCTTTACCCGTTAAATCTTCTTCGCCAATCAAAAATTCAGTGCAGTCCGATTCACCACAGATATAGCAGGACACCTGTTCAAATTTGAAAGAATCGGGATTCTTCAGTTCCTTGATTCTTGTCATTGGTTGGATTGAGCTCATAAAAAGATTAGTTTAAAGGTGGTGAATAGGATGATAAAGAAATAGCTGCTATAGGGCACTTTGAAAAGATGCAATAGTGCCGAAGTGATAAAAAACAATCCTCCAAAAAGTACTGTATTCAAGGAAATTGGTGCGTAAAACAAAACGCAGGAGAAAGAAAAAAATAGACTTAGCCAGGTAATTTGAATGCGGCCTCTAGTTCTTGGTTCATCGAATAAATCAACCGATAAGAAGGCGAAAAACAGAGCTGCTCCAAATACCAGGAGCGATTGCCCATTCAATCTGAGGCCATTTGCTTCCCAAACATACATTTGAAGACAACAAAACAGCACAGGATATTTTAACAACGGAAGAATCAAGGCCCCGAATCTATTGTTCACAAATGACAGATAAAGAAGATGGTTGACCACAATAAATCCTACAAACAAACATCCCGTTTTAAAATCCAAAACTATGGTTAACGCACAAAAAATTAGTGCACTTATTCTTAGTAATTTCTTAAGGACTGAAGTCCAATTGATGTAGTCCCTTTTTGGTTTTTCAGCATCATTTTTTACTTGCATGAGGTCATCGTACACTCTTAGCATGACGAGTGCGAAAAACAACAGAATAGCAATGACGCACGTTTGAAAAGTGAAGGTAGGCAGAGGGCGAAGAAAAAGTAGCAAGATAGCAAGGGTACCCAGTCGTTCTGCTAGGTTCAGTCGTTGTTTAAGGTATATGTTCAAGGCCTCAATCATGCACTACAATTTCACCTCGGTCAGCATACAGCGTGATCCGATCCCCATCTTTTAAAATTTCAGTTACCTTGGGTACACCCACAACTGCTGGAATCCCAAACTCCCGTGATACAATCGCTCCGTGCGATAACATACCGCCGCGTTCGACAATCAATCCGCGGATTAGCGGAAACACGACCACCCAGCCAGGATCGGTTTGACGGGTAACTAAAATATCACCTGGATTCAATTTGCCTGCTTCCATCACTGAATCCAAAACTTTCACGGTCCCTTCTAAAGTACCACCACAAGCACACATGCCATGCAGTACTTTGGCGTTGATATCGATTGGTTGTTCCTTAAGATGTAACTCTTCTGGGAGTGGTTGACTTCCAAGTTCGGTACTAAATTCATCGGGATACAACAGGGAAACATCGTGCACCATGTCTTTCTTACGTTGTAAAAGAATAGACTTTAGTGATTGTTTAATCAACGTTGAGTCATCCAAAAGCTCAGCGATTTCTTCGGATGTCAAGAAATAAATATCACCTTTTTCATCCAGCACCCCTTTTGAAATCCAATGTTGCTCGATCGCTTTTATGCTTTTTTTGAATTCAAAATACAATGAGGCCTGTTTCAATCGCACCCTTTCGCGTGCTGAAATTCCGCGACTGGCCTTTCTCACCAACAAACCCAATAGCCAAAGATCGACCAAAGTTTTGGGAATATTCCATGTATTCGTGCGCCAAATTTTTCGGCGAAACGCATGTTTCGTTTGCTTGGCTTCCTCGTATTTCTTTTCGATCAATCGCGCGGGATCTTCTCCATTTAAGCCATCATATTGACGCAATAAGGCAATAAATTTCGCCGGATTTTCACGGTAATTTTCTACGGTCAACATCAATTCTCCCGAACACCTGAATCCCCAGTTATCTAGATAAACTTCAATCGCATCTTTTATGTGTTGACTTGCTGAATCCTCTGAAATAAAGGTGTAAAATTCGTGTTCGTCCATGCTTTTAAACGCAGCATAGACTTTCTCCTTCTTGCGCAGTTCGATCAACAAACTATGCATTTGAAGCACTGGCTTGCTGCTGATCAGATTTGGGATGGCTTGAATCAACTTATTCTGGATCCCCGTGGCTTCCTCTCCGTAGTACTTTTCACAAAATTTTCCGAGCAATCCATGGTACACCATAGCGAAGAAATCAGCAATAGAAGCGCGGTACCAACTGTGCAAACGAATTTCCATGAATGTATGAAAATTTGCACGGAAATGTTCCAAAACGACGGCGTTTTTAACTTGATGACTGTACGCATCCGACCTTTCTTCAAAATGCACAATGTTAGCCATCAGTCGTCGATCCAAACCGAGAAAAACACGAACAAAATTCAATCTTGCCCATGGAACCTTTGTTGAATTGGCACTTTTTTCCCCATCGTTGTAACCTACAAAATTATCGAAGGACTTCATCAACAACTTTGAAAAAGGCGAAGCGGACAATATCGCGTGAATGCTACTCATGTTGTAGTACATCTTTCCTCCCCAAGCGCCAATGACATTGGAAAAAGCAGATTCCAAACGTGAAATTTCAGTATCTGGCAATTGAAATAGTCGAGCAAGGTTCTTGAAATAGTGGTAATATGATTTTCGTGCGATTGAATAGAGCAAGGGTGACAGCGGATCAGGATAGTTTTCATTGACATTGGTGTTTGACCAAAAAACCTGTGGTGCTTTCCATTTTGTTGTAATCGGCCTTGCCTGAACAAGCCAAAAGACACCATCCTTCATGGCCCATTCAATGTCCATTGGCTTTGAATAGTGTTGTTCGATTCGTTGTGCAATTTCCAAACCCGGCAATAGCGCATCAAGCACATCACCTTCACAAGACATATCGTGCAAATGACAATGGAATCGAAGTGGGTTGACATCGCCAGAAACGAGTTGTTCTCCATGTCCCGAAACATATTCCACCAAAAGCGCATTGGCCTTTACATGTGAGCGGGTAAAAATAACGCCCGCAAAATCGGGATCGATCAATTCTTGAATCACAACCCCCATTCCTTCTAAACGTTGCTTGGACGATGCCTGGTAGCACTGAACATTCTCGCGATCATAGGCATTCCAACATTTCTGAACATGAGCGAGAATATCGTCGATTGAATTCGAACAGATAAAAGAATCCAATTGACCTGCGAAGGAATGCGCCTCACCATCCTCACCTATGGCCGAACTTCTTACCATGTATTTGTCCGCCGATAAAGTCGCCAATCCTTGCGCGATGAGGGGACGCAAACTTGCACTATCCTCCTTCTCGATGTGGTACTTTAAGAAGACCCCCTTGGAAAGCGCAAATCCCGCAGGCACTGGAAAGCCACCACGTGTCATTCGCGATAAACTTGCCGCTTTCTCGCCAAAAAGTGCGGGATCCAATCCTTCCTTAAATGTTCCTATCCGCATCAAAACGAAGATTTTATGTGCAATTTTACTAAGATTATTGAAATGAGAATGTGGGTAATTACACTACACAAAAAAAGTTCAAGGCCCAAAACAAAACGGAGATCTACGAGAAAACAATACCCCAGTGTCACGCCCAAAGCGGAGTCCGTTTTATCAAAGAGTACGAAGATCCATTTTCGTGCTTCAATTGCACTTCCAGATGCGATGCCTATTCTTCTTTTGATAAAGGAATTTGGTAATTCAGCCAACATGTAGCACATCCCTAAAAAGGCCCCCAGGAATAAGGTCTCTGACGGTGACTTTTCGCATCCCACATGAAAACAAAACAAAAAAATCGCATTCAATAGAGGAACAATCACGAACCCACGCCAAGATTTATTCAATCCAAAACCCCATTCCCAAATGGGTTTATTCAACACCGAGAAAAGATTCTTTTTCACCACAACCATGTGCAGCCCATTACTCAGAATGAGTGGGACAATCATAGTTGCGGCGTGACTCAGAAAACTCATTCTTTATCGGTTAACAGGTGAATCATTCGAAGGGTATTCTCTAAAACTCGAGAAGAAAAATCGTACTTGACAACTATTCCAGCGACCTCATAAAACAATGCTCTGGAGAGCAGAAATTCAATCGCAGAAATGTGGTAAAGTTTGAACCATTCTTCCTTTGAGCAACCTTCATGTTTATGCAGATTGTAATCAAATTCCAAGTATTGATCGAGCATTACACGCGTGAATCCCGTCGGCAGCGTGAAGCTCAAAAACTCCACCGTATCCCGGTGGGGATAATTTACAACTGCCAATTCCCAGTCATATACGATGACCTGTCCATCGTTTCGAATTGCCACATTTCGCGGATTATAATCGTTGTGCACAATGGTTTTCAGGTGGTGGTATTTTTCACTTGATGTAGCAAACTGAATCAGTTCGGCGAGTAATTGCTTCAGCAAAAGTACTTTTCCAACATGTCGATCTATTGTGCAAACCAATTCGATTAGCTTTTCATACAGTGGAATAACCTCGGTTGGATTATAGTCCAGAAAGACACTCACCTCATCCGATTGGCGCAATTTGGCAGTGTCAACATGAAAGTGATGGGCTGTCTGCAAGGCCGATTCAATGTGTTTTTGATTCCAATCCTCCGGTTGATTTTCCGAATTGAATAAACAAAAGTCATCCTTCGTCAATTCTTCCATAAGAATCAAATGAATTTCACGGTCATCATTTCGGTATGTTCCCCAGCAGTTTGGGATGTACTTCGCGCCAATTTCACTCAAGTGTGCATAGATGACACCCTCCTTAAGATGACACGAACGGTATTCTAGTTTTTCCCAAAAGGATTTGATTCGATCTGAAAGCACAGGATCAATGGATGCTGCGATGACATGCAATCCTTTGATGACCTCATTGTCCAAGGCCTTTGATTTTAAAATCAAATTTGTGGATTTACCGGTGATCTCATCAATGGCCCTTAGCATTTCAAAACCAATGAGCTTTTTGCTTATTCTACCCGCAATATGCGTCAAAATACCATTCTCCAAAAGGGCATTTTCGGTAAATTGAAAATCAAAATGGGACGCTTTATTTTTGATGACATGTTCCTTAATAAAAGGTGACGACAACTCATTTCGGGTAAGCCAATTTACTGGCTTATTCCTGCCCAATTTTTCGTGTGATTTCGCAAACTCACCACTCACCATGGCAGCGAATGTCGAAAGTTCCAAGCCCATGGCAAATCCAGCTATCAACTTGGCAAAACGTTGAACTTTCTCCGTTCCACAGCATCCCATAAGACGCAACGCTTCGGACTGTTTAGGCAAATGGGTTCCACCTCCAACAGTTCCAATGACCAAATTCGGTAAGGTCAATGCTACTTTTAGTCCTTTTTTTGTTGCTTTGATGTCGAGTATTCCGACGCTAGATTCATGAATACACGCCAAGTCTTGGCCTGTAGCCGCAAAAATCGAAGCAATGGTGTTTGCCACATTGATGTTATAGCCATGCATCCCATCTTTTTTTGCTTGCGCTTTCGATGGGAGAAAAGCTTGCTCCATTTTTTTTGATGTCACCCGCAAGACCTCATTGAGCACCTTTTCAGTAATCAGGCATTCGGCCTTGACATGAATTCCTCGTCCATTTTTGGTAGAAGAAACCGATACTTTTTTGTCCGAAGAAGCATTTCCTTCCAATACAAAATCGACAAAATGAATTCCTGATTGATCGGTAAAGTTGTTGACCAAATCCAGCATCGCATGCCAAGTGCAGGTTGTGGTCATGTTCTGACCAGAGGCGTCGCCTGTTTCGTAGACGAACTTCACATGTACCACCTTTTCATCCTGGATGCACACCAAATCAATCAAAACAGCATGATTCGAAAACGACTCTGCTTTTTGTTTGATGTCATTGAAATTTCGCCGAACAAAAGATTTGAACTTCGCGGCGTGTGATGACTTTTCAAAAATAAACATGGGTGCACGCGACATGCGTTGCCACTTGACATGCGCTTCAAAGCCGCCACTTTGACTAATGGCTTTCGCTCCTCGATTCATGCTCGCCACCAAAGCACCTTCTAAGGTGCCAACGACCGTGTATACCAATTCCGGGGTGTCAATGGGGTCATTCATTCGCAATGGTCCAACGATGCCAACAGGTATTTCAACCGATCCGACATACGATTCTATGTTGTTTTGAATGGATTTTAAGTCCAATGCTGAAGCCGACAAATGGTGGTGTTCAAGATGGTTTTCATCCATAAACTCCTGCCGCAATTTCATGGACATGTGTGTTGTTAAACCACGTCCTGGAATGATCGGTATTTTTAACTCGTCTTTTTCTTCCGCCTTCATAACCCCTTCAACATGACGCACTTCGTCAAATTAGAGGTTGAATTTGCGAAAAATAATTGCAATTGCATTATCGTATATCGCATACGAGAAATTCAAAGTTGTGAAATTCGCAAGTAGTTAAGTCATCAACGCCCCGCTACAAGTGCGATATCCTTTAAAGTGAGATCAACTGGACCAATATAAGCGATGGAATAGTCTTTTTCTTGGGGTTCATAGGTCTTGACTTGCTTTCCATTCACTAGTTTTATAAGTTCCTTTTTTCCTCCTCCAGTTGAAGATATACCAATGTTTAAATCACCAGCGAGTGTTTCGTCATGTAGCGCTTGATTCATTTCGATTGTTGTCCAAGAAGCGACTGTTTCAACATAAATAGCTCCGAGAGCTTCTCCAGCAAGGAAATGCTGCAGAAAACCATTCACACCACCGTAATAATTGTCTGCATAATACGCACTGGCACCAACCATTAAAAAAGGTTTTGCCGTTTCAGCTACCCTCAATGCTGCTTCCTTGACACCAATATCGAGTGGATCTCCATCGGAAGAACCCGCACCGCCGCATGCAGACTGATAAATAACCACAGGATTTCGGTTAAATTTAAGTTCATCAACGATCCGCTGCGCAGAAATAAACTCATTGATCACGAGTCCACCAAAGCCGCCGTCCAAACCCAAAGTGGTGCCATGGCCATTGTAAATAAAGAACGACGCATTCAAGGCCGCCTTTTTGATATCCACCCATTTATTGTTCGGCGAATAAAACCGATGTACTTTGTACTTATGGGATTCCAAGATAACAGCAAGTTCCTCCATTCGCGTTTTATAATCTGCGGGTGAACGATCTCCGACGATGAGCACGGCTTCTTTTTGGGTTGCGACCGCACTGTTTTGAGCGAATCCAACACATACAAATGAGATGGAAAAAAGGAGGAAGGTGATTGTTTTCATGGCCGACAGATTTAGATAGGATAAACTTTGATTGGGTAAAATGTTAACCTTAGGATCCCTAAAAAATAACAGCCAAGTGAATTTTAACCATAAAAAAAGGCCGACACGAATGTCAGCCCTTTTGGTAGATGTTAGTCCTTCTTCGCTCTTTGAGCTTCGAAGGACAAGGACACTTCTTCGCTCTTTGAGCTTCGAAGGACAAGGGACTTTTAGATGTCAAGACATTCAGATTTTAAGATTTCAAGACTTGCTCATACTTACTTAGGTGGCTGAGGTGCGCAGCAGACTCGAAGCCACCATTAAGACAAAAGACTCATGGACAAGGGACAAGGGACTTAACCGTACGTCGAATTGCCGAAGGCATCAAATTCCTGAAAGGATCAAATTTGCGAAGCAATCCATGTTCCATGTTCCATGTTCCATGCTCCATGTTCTTTTGTCATTATCT
>CANGIC010000043.1 GCA_947453795.1 Flavobacteriales bacterium | reverse complement strand
CGTAGCATCAAATCCTAAGTTGCTCCCAGCATCAATTCGCGCAGCGACCAAATTGCGTAGCATCAAATTGCGTAGCATCAAATTCGCGCAGCGATCAAATTGCGTAGCATCAATTTGCGCAGCAATCAAATTCGCGCAGCGACCAAATCGCGCAGCGACCAAATCCTAAATTGCTCCCAGCATCAATTTGCGTAGCAATCAAATTCGCGCAGCGACCAAATCCTAAATTGCCTCCGGCATCAAATTGCGTAGCATCAAATTCTAAATCTGCTTCGCCATCAAATCCCGCACATTTCGTTCACTGAACTTTTCCTTGGCCTTCACAGAAATGGCTTCATGGTCATAACTCCTATTCATGGCCGTGGTGATTCCCACAACCCAAGATTCAACCGTATCATCACACAGCACCCCATTGGAATCGTTGATCACCTCTGGCAAAACACCTACCCTACTGCCAATGACTGGAGTTCCCGTAAAAAGTGCTTCAATGGACACGATGGAAAAGGTTTCGTAATCGGAACCATGAAGAAAAAAATCAGCGGAATGGTAGTATTTGCTCAACTCTGAATTGGCGATTTGTCCCGGTAAACGAAGTTCAATGTGATTCACCAAAGTGTTTACTTCTAACAACTGTTCACCTTCACCAACGAGCGTTAAAACGATTTTACGCGGTGATAATTTTGCGATCTCTTCCAATGCGCGCACAAAAAACATGGGATTCTTAGGCGCCCTCCAAGTGGCAACAGCTAGAAAATGAATCACCTCATCATTCCTAAGCTTAGGTGCAAAATCAAAGTAGCTCTTCACCACATTCGGAATGATGTGCACTTTGGTTGGATCACAATATTGAATCATGGACTGCTTCAAAAGTTCTGAAACGACGATAACACACTTTGCACGGTCCAAAACCAATTGTCCCTCTTTGCGATAGATGTCGTTCGCTAAAAATTTCGAGAGATAGGACCAGTGTTCGATGTGTATCGTCGGTTTTTGATGGTTTTCCGCTACACGCCTGGTGATTATTCCACTTGGGAAAAGCACATTGGACACGAGTAGATCAAAGGATTGAACATCGACGCCTGATTGAAGCAAGGCCTTTTTTAAAAGCCGTTGCTGGGATTTGAGTGCGTAGTAAAAGAACTTGTAAAAACGACTGCGGAGGCGAATTTCAAGGATATCCAAGCCGTCGTTGTCAACCGATCGTGAAATCTCCACTTTCCGAAGTGACTTGCCGTATTCAATGGAAAAATTTACAACCGTCAAATCGCAAATCGCATGCAGACAAATGGCATGATTGCGAACGAAAATGCCCTTTAAAGGATAATCTTTTGTAGGAAACCAATGCGCGATAAATAACACTTTTTGCATACTGCCTCAATCCTTTATTTAAACGGTAAAATGATTCAAAGTGCTGAAATTCATTCCCACATCACCGCTAATCAGTATAAATGTGGATTATTTTTTCGCTTTCTTCAACTCCATAAACGAGAAACCCGCAATCAACAAGAACAAGAAACCTGTCCCCACGATTGCCAAGGTATTGGATTGACGGTATTTTGGCAAATCAAATTTGAACTCAATCGTATGTGTTCCCGAAGACAATTCAAGTCCGCGCAACAAATAGTTGGTTTTAATAATTTCCACCTCTTTACCGTCAACAAACGCCTTCCATCCATCCGGATAATAGATTTCAGAGAAAACTGCGAATTGGTTTCCTTTACAATCTGCAGAGTAGACAATCTTGTTCGGTGCATAAGACTTCATTTTAATTGTCCCAATTCCAGAGAATTTGTTGCTTTTCAATTTAGAAGAAAACTCCTTCAACATCACGGCCTCATCGCGTACTTTGAATTCGTCGCTAACCTTTAGTTTAACCAATGGCTTGAAAGAACCTAAACTATCTGCAGACATCGTAAACACAGGAATTAAATTCGTCACACCATTTGTGTCACGCACCCAAAGAGCTTCTTGTCCTTCAGAAAGACCATTGGACAATGGAACAGTCAACGTGTCACGACCTAACAAGTACTGAAGATCTTCGCTTCCAAAAACAGCGGCCGATGTGGCTGGTTGACCATTCACCAACAATTGTCCAGGACCTTGATTTGTAATCGCAAACTTATTTCCTAGCGCACGAATTTCATCGTTGGCCGTTTCCTTCACTTCAATATTTTTTACAAACCACGCGTTCCCCATAGCTGTTGGATTCGGACGCAAGGACTCCTGTTGAATGATGTATTTCACATTGAGCATATCGAGCACCTTGTTGTTCGTACGTGCCAAATGGAAATCAAATACATTTTGAATGTTTCTCAATTTTGCCCCGTGGTATCCTCCCAACGATTTGTGGAAATACGATGCCCTAGTACTACTCCATCCACCGTCGAAGTCGAACACGCGGTAATTCGTAGCGAAGTTCAAAGCTGAATAGCGGTACGATTCGATAACACGGCGCGCATCAGCACCCGAATAATCCAAGTCTTCTGCTTTCGCTTTTCCAACCTTCTCTGCGGCAGTGACGGCTTTAGCCACCGATGGATTCATCGTCTCCAAGGTCATGATATCTATGTCCGCCTTGTTCGGTGACATCGGATACATGATGCTCGGTGTAGCGGCCCAATACTTCAAATTGCCCTTATCATCCTCCGTCGCACTTAAATAATTTAAATCAACAAATATCAAATCAGCCAATACCAATACGGCAACACCAGCTACGATAAATTGACTAGGCACTTCTGAGTAGAAGAACATCGCCATAACAGCAATGATCAAGAAAGTAAAAAGCAATGATCGGTTCATCGAACTTGAGAAAATCTCTTGACGAACACCTTTCATCAAAGTGTATTGATTGTTCAATTCATCCACCTTTGAATCAATAACTTGTTGGATTTGCTGTGGATTTGACGGATCAATTTTGTTCTGAATTAGTACTTGAGGATCAATTTCACGAATTTGTTGCGCCACTTGCGCCGGATACGCATTCATCTGTTCAACTTCTTGCTTTGTTGTGAAATTGTCGCCTAGTCCAACCGTTTTTACCCCCAATAAAAAGACAAAAAATGCCCCTGAGACAATCAAGAAATTGCGTTTCTGCGCCTTAATTTCTTCGCGCGATTCATAAAGCCGTTGCAATAGCATTACGGCAATAATCGGAATACACAATTCAATCAATACCATGATGATTGTCACCGTTCTAAACTTGTTATACCCGGGTACATTCTCTATAAAGAAATCGGTCAAGCCCATGAAATTTTTTCCCCATGAAAGCGCCAAAGCCAAGATACTGATCGCAAGAAAAACCCATTTTGACCGGTCCTTAATGAATACCATGCCTAAGAGCGCCAAAAAGATGACCACGACACCTAAGTAAACAGGACCTGAAGTCATGGGTTGATCTCCCCAATATACCGGATACGGTGCATTCATCACTGCATTGATATCCTCCATTGAGCGGTCCGAATTCTCCACCATTTCACCGAAACCACTGTCCGCCAAACCAACTGATGCAGATCCTTTCACATATGGAGAGACCAAAGTAAAGGACTCACCTACACCATAGCTCCAATTGGTGATATACTCCTTGTCCAATCCTTCTGTGTTGTTCGTCGCTGGCGTGCCATTCGGATTGATCGTCACATCATTTCCTCCACGAATGGTGTATTTGGCGTAATCATTAGTCATCGATATGTTTCCATAATTGATGAACACCGCAAGTAAATAGGCCGCCATGACACTTCCTGAAACAATTAAAAACTTCCTTATTTCTTTGGTCATGATGGCTTGAATCAACTCATACACGCCCAAACCTGCCAATAAAAACGCAAGGTAATAGGTGACTTGAAGGTGATTGTTTGCCAATTCGTAGGACATGAATAATCCAGACAGCAAGGCGCCCCATTTCCAATTGTGACGATAGGCCATGATAAAGGCGCCTATCACAGGTGCCATAAGTGCCACAGACGTGGCTTTGGAGTTGTGTCCAGCTTGAAGCACAACAATCTCATAACTCGCAAACGCAAAAGCAACAGCTCCAATAAAACCAATCAATGGCTTGATGCGCATGCACATCGCCAAAAAGTAGAATCCGAGAAGGTGGAGTAAAAAGATCCCGGAGGGTACGCCAAAGAATCTGAGAAACCACAAGGAACTTTGTTGAAAGAAATTTCCATTGTACAGGGTCGAAATCTGGATGGTCGGCATCCCGCCAAACATGGAATTAGTCCAAAGTGGCTCTTCGTGTGCTTTTTCGCGAAAAGCTTGGGTTTCTTGAGCCATACCAATGTACTGCTCCACATCGTGCTGCTTTAAGCGGTTCCCGTCAAATTCAGGAGCGAAGTAAAAAAACATGATCACAATGAACGCTGCAAACACAGCGAAGTGTGGCCAATTCTTTTGAAAGAAATTCTTCATATCAGTTGTTTGTGGTAAAAATAGAGATTTTATCAGACCTGTGTTCAATCGACCTCTTCGAAGTCAATATCTTCCACAGTGCCTTTCGTTATATTGCTTTTTTTCGTGGTGCGCCCAAATACATTCACCTTACCAAAGTTCTTTAGTTTCTGTTGGCGTTCTTCTTGAAATTCACGTTGCTGTTTGTTCAAACGACGCTCTGCCTCCATGTTGCGTTTGGCATTCATCAATTGACCAATAAAACGCAGCAAGACAATCGCTCCAATGATGATCAGGATCGTTCGAAAGGCATTTGTTATTCCAGCTTCAACAACCACTATTTCGATAAATGCATGTTGCGCTCCGAATAGATCTTCGTGAAGAAGGGATCTTTCAGGTTCTTGATAAAGCGAATCGCCTCACCGGTAGATTTCATTTCAGGTCCAAGTTCTTTCTTCACATCAGGAAACTTCTCATAGGAGAATACTGGAATCTTGATCGCATAACCTTCTTTCCGCGGATTGAAATTGAAATCCTTCACCTTCTTCTCGCCCAACATCACCTTTGTGGCATAATTCACATACGGTTCGTCGTAGGCCTTAGCGATGAACGGAACGGTGCGAGATGCACGCGGATTTGCCTCAATCACATACACTTTATCGTCTTTGATGGCGAATTGAATATTGATCAGTCCAACCGTTTTCAATGCTAGGGCAATTTTCTTCGTGATGTCTTCAATCTGCTGCATGACAAAGTCACCAAGGTTGTATGGAGGCAACACAGCGTATGAATCACCTGAGTGAATTCCTGCCGGTTCAATGTGTTGCATGATTCCAATGATATAGACATCTTCACCGTCACAAATGGCATCCGCTTCTGCTTCAATAGCACCACCCAAGAAGTGGTCAAGCAAAATTTGATTGCTTCCCATTTCATTGATGATGTCTACAACATGGTGTTCGAGTTCCGCTTTGTTGATGACGATCTTCATTTTTTGTCCACCAAGAACATACGAAGGACGCACCAATAAAGGGAAACCGAGATCATCTGCCAATTCTAATGCTTGTTCAGCACTTTCCACCACCCCAAACTCAGGAAATGGAATATTGTTTTCCTTCAACACATTGGAGAATCGTCCACGATCTTCCGCCAAATCCAAGGCATCGAAACTGGTTCCAAGAATCTTTATTCCGTAGCGCTCCAACTTTTCAGCCAGTTTAAGCGCTGTTTGACCACCCAATTGAACGATTACGCCTTCTGGCTTTTCGTGCTCAATGATATCAAAGATATGTTCCCAGAAAACGGGCTCAAAGTATAATTTATCCGCCGTATCGAAGTCTGTTGACACCGTTTCAGGGTTACAGTTGATCATGATGGTTTCGTAACCGCATTCCTTCGCCGCCAACACACCATGCACACAACTGTAATCGAACTCGATACCCTGACCAATTCTGTTTGGACCAGACCCCAAGACAACTACCTTCTTTTTATCCGAAACAATACTTTCGTTTTCGAATTCAAAGGTGGAATAGTAGTACGGTGTTTTTGCTTCAAACTCTGCCGCACAGGTATCCACCAATTTGTACACCCGCTTGATGCCGAACTCCTTGCGCTTGACATAAACTTGTGATTCGAGGCACCGCAGCAAATGCGCAATCTGACGATCGGCGTATCCTTTTTGTTTTGCTTCGAACATCAACTCCTTCGGCATGGTATCCAAATGGAATTTTTCAATGCGGCGTTCCAATTTAATCAAGTCCTCAATTTGCTTCAAGAACCAAATATCAATCTTTGTTTTCTCTACAATTTTCTTAAACGGAATGCCCAATTTAATGGCATCGTAGATATGGAAAAGTCTGTTCCAGCTGGCAAATTCCAAGCTGTGTAAGATTTCATTTTGATTTGTCAATTCACGGCCATCAGCACCCAAACCATTGCGGTTAATTTCCAATGACTGACATGCTTTTTGCAAGGCCTCCTGGAATGATCGCCCAATTCCCATCACCTCACCTACGGACTTCATTTGCAAGCCAAGTTGACGGTTGGTCCCAGGGAATTTATTGAAGTTCCATCGCGGAATTTTCACGATCACATAATCCAATGTCGGTTCAAATAACGCCGATGTTGTTTTCGTGATTTGATTACTCAATTCATTCAAATGGTAACCTATAGCCAATTTAGCAGCAATCTTTGCAATGGGATAACCCGTCGCTTTCGATGCCAATGCCGAAGACCTAGAAACTCTAGGATTGATTTCAATGGCAATAATGTCTTCGTTATTGTCTGGCGAAACAGCAAATTGCACATTACATCCACCGGCAAAATTTCCAATAGAGCGCATCATCTTGATGGACATGTCGCGCATTTTCTGGAAAGTTGTATCCGACAATGTCATTGCTGGAGCGACCGTAATGGAATCTCCCGTGTGAATTCCCATCGGGTCAAAGTTCTCAATCGAACAAATAATTACCACATTGTCATTCGCATCGCGCAACAACTCCAATTCATATTCTTTCCAACCCAAAAGGGCTTTATCAATCATTACCTCGTGAATCGGAGACAATTGCAATCCGCGTTCGAGTAGGTTGTCAAATTCTTTCGGTTCGTAGAGAATCGACGCACCAGAACCTCCAAGGGTATAGGATGGACGAATACACAATGGGAATCCAAATTCTTGTGCAATTTCTTTCCCCTCCAAGAATGATTTTGCTGTTTTTTGAGGAGCCATTGGCACGCCAATATCGAGCATTAAATTCCGAAATGCTTCACGATTTTCAGTGATTTCAATCGCATTGATATCCACACCAATCAGGCGCACACCGTATTCCTCCCAAATCCCCATCTCATCGCATTTGATGCATAGGTTCAATGCTGTCTGTCCCCCCATCGTCGGAAGTACCGCATCAATTTTATGATTCTTAAGAATCTCAATAATGCTTTCTGGTTCCAAGGGCTGCAAGTAAACATTGTCCGCCACCACCTTATCGGTCATGATGGTTGCTGGATTGGAATTGATCAGTGTCACTTCAATCCCTTCGTCTCGCAACGAACGTGCGGCTTGAGATCCTGCATAATCGAATTCACATGCTTGACCAATCACAATAGGTCCGCTTCCGATGATAAGTATAGATTGAATGGAGGTGTCTTTTGGCATTGCCTGGACTTTAAAGGTTCAATTTAGAAATGTATTCAACAAATTGAGAACAAATTTAAGCATTTCACGCAAGGCAATTTTACAAAATGAGATGTGTTTTTAACAAAATTCTCTTGAAGTTGAAATATGTTGTTTTTATCACTTAATCATTTCATTTTAAACACATTATATTGTAATCTTAGACTATTCATTCAATGTCAAATTGTCAATAACTGCTGAAAAGAATTTGATGCTGCGCAATTCGAAATTTGATTCCTTCGGAAATTCAATGGTTCATTACTTCGAGGTATCATCTGTCTTAAAATCTTAAAATCATGATATCTTGAAGTCTAAATAATTTGATGCTGCAATGAACAACTTGAGTCCTCCCCCTTAATCCCCCTCCATGAGTGGGAAACATCATATTTGTCAACTCAAATAACAAACGAGTCCATTCTGTTGAAGAAACCACACAATCAAGTCTTTTGCACTTTGTGGCTTCAAGTCTACTACGCACATCAGCCATCAAAGTTATAGACAAGTCTTTTGTCTTTTGTCCTGTAGAGCAGCAGTCCATTGTCCTTCGGAGTTCAAAGAGCGAAGAAGTGTCCTTTGTCTTTTGTCTTTTGTCTACTAGTCTTGACATCTTAATATCTTGAAGTCTTAAAGTCTTTTGTCCACTTTAACTATCTTTGAAAAAAATGCATCATGAATACAATTTTGGACCACACCGCCATTGAGCAGAAGATAAATCGTTTGGCCTTTGAGATTTTGGAAAACACATTTGAGGAGCCGGTTATTTTCATCGGGGGAATTTGTGGAAATGGCTTTCAAATGGCGAACGCCTTGGTGTCCATTATTCGCGCGAATTCAGACCAAACGATTCATGTGTTTGAAATAATTGTCAACAAGGAAGAACCTTGGAAAGATCCGATTGAGCTATCCATTCCAGATTCAGACCTGAAAAATGCCTATATTCTTTTGGTGGATGATGTACTCAACTCTGGAAAGACGATGCAATATTCCTTGATTAAATTCCTTGAGCGCGCTACGAAATCAATTAAAACAGTCGCTTTGGTAGACCGCACACACCGTCGCTATCCCATTAAAGCGGATTTCGTTGGTTTGAGTTTATCCACCACCCTGAAAGAACGTGTCGAGGTAGAATTTAAGGACAACAATTCAAGAGCTTACCTTGTTTAATCCCATGAAGAAAACCACTGAATCTACTTCACACTATACGGACCTCGAGAAAATGTCGAGCGAGGATTTGTTAATCAATATCAATCGAGAAGATCAAACGGTTGCTTTGGCCGTGGAAAAAGAAATACCTAACATCGCGGCATTGGTGAATGCCTGTCACGAACGAATGCACCGCGGCGGACGATTATTTTACATCGGCGCGGGAACAAGCGGACGGCTCGGGGTTGTGGATGCGAGTGAATGTCCACCTACCTTCGGTGTTCCACACGGATTAGTCATTGGAATCATTGCTGGTGGTGATCGCGCCATTCGCAAGGCAGTTGAGTTTGCCGAAGACGACCGTGAGCAAGGTTGGAAGGACTTAATGGAATATCAAATAAACGAGTCCGACACCTTGGTAGGTATTGCCGCATCTGGAACTACACCTTATGTACTTGGCGCGATTGAAACAGCACGAAAACATGGTGTATTGACAGGTGGAATCTCGTGCAATCCTGGTTCGCCTTTATCACTCGCTGTAGAATTCCCAATTACACCTGAGGTTGGTCCTGAATTCGTAACGGGAAGCACACGAATGAAATCAGGAACAGCGCAAAAAATCGTATTAAACATGCTTTCTACTGCATTGATGATCAAACTTGGTCGGGTTAAAGGAAATAAAATGGTGGACATGCAATTGAGCAACAATAAGTTGATTGATCGCGGTGTGAAGATGATCATGGACGAAATTGCTGTTACCTATGAAATGGCAGAAGAACTTTTAAATAAACATGGCTCCGTGCGCAAAGCTGTAGAGGCCTTTCAACAAAACAATTAAAATCGAAGTATGAGTACTTTTTTAAAAGATACACTGGTAATGGCAGCACTGGTATTTGCGGCAATGTTTATTGGAGGCGCGGTGAATATGCTTTTTGTGAATCTAGGCGGTATGCTCATAGAAGCGCCTGAAGGAGCCGATATCACAACGATGAAAGGACTGAAAGCAAGCATTCATTTGTTTAAGCCAATCAATTTCCTTTTCCCTTTTCTTGCCCATGCCTTGGGCGTATTGATTTCAAGCTTTTTGGCGACAAAGTTTTTAAAGAAAAATCAAATCGCGATGGTTGCTGGGATTGTTGTATTGAATTTTATTGGTGGATTAATGATGGTCATCGAATTGCCCGGTTCACCACTGTGGTTTGACTTAACAGACCTAATTTTTGCCTATGCTCCAATGGGATACCTTGGTTGGGTTTTGGCAGGAAAGAAAAATACATGGGGAACAGCCCGTTCATAAAGATGCACATACTAATCTTCTCTTTTCTTTTGATTTTTGGGATTCAACAAAACAGTTATTCCCAAGATTTACATGCCGAGGCAGATACGTTTGCGATGAACATGGTCAAAATGCTTGTCACACAAAATTGTGATGGATACCCTGCTCTATTTCATGATACGGTTTACATGCTTCAAAATAGCCAAGCGATTGTAAAGAGTGAGATGGGATCGAAAATTTCCATTTTCTGCAAAGCCGCAATTCGGGACAAGAGCATAACGATGGAATCTTATCTTGCCAATTTTAATCGTGAACTTCTTGATGCGGGTGAGATTAAAACGAAGAAAGACCTGTACGCCTTGATTCAAGCACACCCATTCTACACACTTCAAGAAAATGACTTTCTATTCATCGGTTACCGTCACAAATCAGATGATTACATGAAATACATTTTGGACGATCCATTTTGCGTCATCTTTCGAAAATATGAAGATGGGTTTCGCATCATATTGTTGGCAGGAAATTAAGCACTTAAAAATTGAAGGCACCTCATTTTATTCCATTTAAAGGCGATATTCAAGCGTTTGAACTACCAACTCAGCTGTCTTACCCGTTCTATTACGAGCCACACCCTTTGGCACTTTTAGCAGCGGAAGAGGTTAAGGTGTATTTGGAAAATCAAAACGAGTGGACACACAACTTTGGTTTCGAAGGTCAAGACAAAGCAACAGCCATTGGGAAAATGTTTGGGGTTTTGGTCGTAAAAAATTCATTTGGTCAACTGGGTTACCTCGCTGCCTTTTCGGGTAAATTGGCAGAAAGCAATCAGTTTGATGTCTTCGTCCCTCCCGTCTTTGATACACTTGCGGAAGAAGGATTTTACAAACAAGGAGAAGCACTGAACAATGAGACGAATGCCAAGTTGCTTGAATGCGAAACCAACCCCGACTATCTCGCATTGCTTGAGGAACGAAAAAGGACGATTGGCGATGCAAGCCGTACCATTGAAGAACTGAAAACGCGCATTCGACACGGAAAAAAAGCCCGAAAAGCCATACGCACTTCACTTGATGAACATGCGCCAAATCGACTAGAAGTATTAGAGGATTTGCGTCGCGAAAGCATCAAAGAACAATACACGTTAAAAGATGTAAAATGGTCTTTCGATCTCGCGCTGAAAAACATTGAAGAGAAAATTGCTGTCCATGACAGGATCATTCTCGCGTTGAAAGAAGAGCGAAAAACCCGTTCTTCAGTCTTACAGCAACAGATTTTTACACAATACTCTTTTTTAAACGCACGAAAAGAATCGAAAAGTTTAGGGGAAATTTTCAGCAGTGCCACTTTTGCCACTCCACCAGCCGGAGCCGGTGAATGCGCTGCCCCAAAGCTCTTTCATTACGCCTTTACCCATAACCTTCAAGCGATCACGATGGCGGAATTTTGGTGGGGTCAATCACCGAAAGGTGAAGTGCGTGTGCATGGTCAGTATTATCCTGCTTGCCGAGGGAAATGTGAACCGATCTTAGGCCACATGCTTACGGGGCTTAATGTGGAATCGAATCCTATGTTGGTTAATCCAGCAGAAGGAAAAAGTTTGAGCATTGTCTTTGAGGACGACTCCATCATTGTGATCAACAAACCTGCAGAATTCTTATCGGTCCCAGGAAAATCGATAGATGATTCTGTGTACAGCCGAATTCGCGACATGTATCCGGATGCCGACGGACCCTTATTGGTGCATCGCCTCGACATGTCCACCTCAGGCATATTGCTCGCGGCAAAAAATCGTGAGGCACACCGGAAATTACAGGACCAATTTATCCGACGAAAAGTAAGTAAACGCTATGTGGCCTTGCTGGATGGAATCGTTGAAAAAGACGAAGGAAGTATTGATCTGCCGCTGCGTGTTGATTTGGATGATCGTCCACGTCAAATGGTCTGCAACACCTATGGGAAAAGTGCGCGAACGAACTATACCGTAATCGAAAGAGTGAACGGAAAAACGCGCATTTACTTCTATCCTGTAACTGGAAGAACGCATCAACTTCGTGTACATTCTGCCCATTCGTTAGGGCTGAACTGTCCCATTGTAGGCGACGATCTCTATGGATTGCGCGGCGATCGACTCTGCTTACATGCCGAAAGCTTGACCTTCAAGCACCCTAAGAGTGGAGAAATGATGGCCTTTCAACTTGACCCTGAATTCTAAAATCTAGACCATGGATGATCCTATAAACTACCAGTCCCTAAACCGTCAATCCTGGAACTTGCGCACCGCAGCACATTGGTCGGGAGAATTCTATGATGTGAACGGATTTATTGAAGGAAAAGAAGTTTTGAAATCCATCGAACTCGGTCTCTTGGGAGACCTGACAGGTAAGAAAATTTTGCATTTGCAATGTCACTTCGGTCAAGACAGCATCGCATTGGCGCGTCACGGTGCCGTCGTTACGGGGATTGATTTATCTGACGATGCCATTGCGAAAGCAAACGAGCTGGCGAATACCTGTGGACAAGCTGTTCAATTCATCTGCTGTGACATCTATGATTTACCGAATCACTTGAACGAAACCTTCGATATTGTTTTTACCTCGTATGGCACAATCGGTTGGCTTCCTGATCTCGACAAATGGGCAAACATCATCCAACACTTCCTCAAACCCGGTGGTCTCTTCGTTTTTGCCGATTTTCATCCTTCCGTTTGGATGTTCGACGATGATTTCAAAGAGGTGAGCTACAACTACTTCAACGACGGACCCATTGTCGAAACGCAGACAGGTACATACGGTGATCGCGCTGCCGATTTCAGTACGACCTATGTCATGTGGAACCATGGAATTGCGGAGATCTTTAATGCATTGACAACAGCGAAGCTGCGCATTGACGTCATGCAAGAATTTGATTACTCTCCTTACGATTGTTTCCGTCACACCGAAGAATTTGAACCCGGAAAGTTCCGCATCAAACACCTAGAGAACAGAATTCCGATGGTGCTGGCCATGAAAGTTACAAAGTAGCTGAAATAGTGAAGAGTTACGAGTTATGAGTTACGAAATTTGGTGCTGCGCAATTTGAAATTTGATCCCTTCGGGAATTTAGAATTTGATGCCAGAGGCAATTTGATCCCTTCGGGAATTTGATGCTGCGCAATTTAGAATTTGATGCCAAAGGCAATTTGATCCCTTCGGGAATTTGATGCTGCGCAATTCAGAATTTGATGCCAAAGGCAATTCAGAATTTGATCGCTGCGGAATTTGATCGCTGCGCGAATTAAATAATTTGAACCTTCGACATCTAATCTGTCCTGATATCTTGCAAACTTAAGCATCGAAGTTGGCTCTAACTCGTCATTCGTAACTCGTAACTCGTAACTCGTCATTCGTAACTCGTAACTCGTAACTCGTAACTCGTCATTCGTAACTCGTCATTCGTAACTCGTCATTCGTAACTCGTCATTCGTAACTCGTCATTCGTAACTCGTCATTCGTAACTCGTAACTCGTAACTTTTTTGAGATCCTACCATCCTTTCACTAATTAATCGTAATATTGCGATAAAGATATCATCAGCGAAATGGGAGCTTCAAAGTCAGCAGAATTTACCGAAGAACAAAACGAGATTTCACATTTGTTCAAGGCCTTGGGACATCCAGCAAGAATTGCTATCATACAGCATTTAATGAACTTGAAATCATGTATTTGCAATGATTTAGTGGGTATATTGCCTTTATCGCAAGCGACCATTTCTCAGCACTTGCGGGAACTCAAAGATGCGGGGATTATCAAAGGCACTATCGAAGGAACCTCTGTTTGCTACTGTTTAAACCACGAATCCTTAGTCAAACTCACAGACATCCTGGAAGGATTTAAGGAGATAAACACCACGAATGAAGCAAAATGCTGTTAGAAATACCATTTAAAACATTGTAACATGAAACTTACACCACTCAAAGAAGCGCTGGCCCGTTGCACAGAGATTCGATTCTTACTTCCAAATGGACAATTTGTTGCGCCGAATTTCCACGTGACTGAAATAGGCCGAATTTCGAAGCATTTTATCGATTGCGGCGGGGTTGAGCGCACTGAACAAACGATTAATTTTCAGTTATTTGAAGCAGAAGATTTCGACCATCGGCTATCGGCAGAAAAACTGTTGTCCATCATTCAACTTTCTGAAAACAAAATTGGTCTGCCCGATGTAGAAATCGAGGTGGAATACCAAGAAGGCACCATCGGAAAATATGGTTTGGAGTTCAATGGAGCCAATTTTCTTTTAACGGAAAAACGAACTGCGTGTCTCGCGGAAGATCAATGTGGAATCCCAAAGAAAAAAGTTGTTCTAAAAGAAATTGGATCTTCAAATTCGAGTTGCACGCCAGGCAGCGGCTGTTGTTAATTGACCTTACCTATGCGCTATTCTACTATTCAATCCCACTGCGAGGGACTGATTTCTCAATTTGATCTCATCGCTGATGAGCGAAAAGTTTTGTTGCAAAAAATTTCCGATTACATTCAACGGAAAATTGACGCAGGCATGCCTGTTCAACTGATGTATGTTTGTACCCATAACTCGCGCCGAAGTCATTTCGGTCAAATCTGGGCTGCTGTTGCAGCGAATTACTTCAACATCAAGAATGTACACACCTACTCTGCAGGAACTGAAGCCACCGCATTTCATCCAAATGCCATCGCTGCTTTGAGAGAAATTGGATTCATCGTCATACAAGAAAATGCGTCTAAAAACCCAGTGTATTCAGTGAAGTTTGGATCACCAACGGATGATGTGTCCTGTTTTTCAAAAACGGTGCATGACCCTATCAATCCACAAAGCGACTTTGCTGCAATCATGACCTGTTCGGATGCGGATGAAAACTGTCCGTTTATTCCTGGAGTGGAATTACGCGTTGGCACAACATACGAAGATCCCAAAGCATATGATGGTTCAGCTCTTCAAAACGAAAAATACATCGAACGATCCTTCGAAATTGCGAGAGAATGCCTTTATGTTTTTTCGAAATTAAGAGTGAAGAATTAAAAATGAAGAATTAAGCACTAAACAATGGAAACAACACAGCCGAAACAACTTGGATTTCTCGATCGCTATTTGACCCTTTGGATTTTTCTCGCCATGATCATTGGTGTGGGGATTGGTTATTTCATTCCAGGAACGGACACATTCATCAATTCTTTTTCTAGCGGCACGACCAACATTCCGCTCGCCGTAGGTTTAATTTTAATGATGGTGCCGCCATTGACAAAAGTCAAATTCTCCAAAATACCTTCGGTCTTGGCGAAACCAAAATTACTTGGACTCTCCTTTTTCATTACATGGATTGTAGGACCCTTTTTAATGTTTTTGTTGGCCATTACCTTTCTTCGCAATGATCCAGAATACATGACAGGGCTTATTATTATTGGCCTTGCACCGTGCATTGCCATGGTGATTGTTTGGAATGAATTGGCAGATGGCAATCGCGAGCTCGTTGCTGGACTTGTCGGCATAAATAGTTTACTTCAACTGTTTTTTTTCAGTGCCTACGCGTGGTTTTATCTTGACATAATGCTGCCTTTGTTCGGCATCTCTGGTTTGAGTATAGACATAACGATGG
>CANGIC010000042.1 GCA_947453795.1 Flavobacteriales bacterium | reverse complement strand
GGTAAGATTCGGTTTAGTTCATAACGAATTTTCTCAGCGGTACAGTCCCCTTGGATCAATTCTTTGACCACTTCACGGTCCATGATCAGGTTGACCAATGAAATGTATTTTATCTTCACCAACCGTTTGGCGATTTGATAAGACACAGGAGAACTCTTGTAACATACCACTTCGGGCACTTTAAACAAGGCCGTCTCCAATGTTGCAGTTCCAGAGGTAACGATAGCCGCCACTGAATTGGCAAGTAAATCGTAGGTTTGTCCGAAAACAATTTTAGTATTCGCAGGTAAAAACTCGGTATAGTAGGACTCATCCATACTTGGTGCTCCAGCTACGATGACTTGATACTCGGATAAATTTTCAACCGCCTGCAACATGACGGGGAGTTTTTTTGCAATCTCTTGCCTTCTACTCCCTGGCAAAACCGCGATAATTGGTTTTGTTGAACAGTTATTTCTGCGCACAAAATCGTCCGCACTTTTCTCCTCTTCATACCGCTGTATGGCATCAATCAAAGGGTGCCCAACAAAGTCTACGCTGTAATCGAATTTTTCGTAAAAGGCCTTTTCGAAGGGCAGAATAACAAACATGTGGTCCACCACCTTTCGAATTTTAAATACCCTTGACTGCTTCCATGCCCATACTTGAGGTGAAACATAATAAAAAACAGGAATGCCTTTCTCCTTGGCCCATTCCGCAATGCGTAAATTGAAACCTGGGTAATCGATTAAAAGCAGGGCATCGGGCTGAAAATGCTCTATATCCGCTTTACATTGCTTCATATTGCGCAAAATCGTTCGAAGATTCATCAGCACCTCTTGGAACCCCATAAAGGCGAGTTCTCTGATGTGTTTTACCACTTCTCCCCCTTCCTTTTTCATGAGATCGCCACCCCAACATCTGATGTTTAAGTGGGGATCCATCGCAAAAAGTTGACGAATGACATTGCTCCCGTGCAGGTCACCCGAGGCCTCACCGGCAATCATGTATATTTTTCGCGGGGCAGATTCCGTGCTCATTTACATGATAAAGTTGACGTAAATGATGTAGGGCAAAAATCCAATTGTCCCAACAATCACCCCCATGGCGATTCCATAGTTTTCACGATTCAAGAAGGTATAAAACCAAGCCAAGTTAGAAATGATCGCAATCGAGAGGATTTTACTTCTGCTCATCGGATCAATCGTGAACATGTGCCACATTTGCTGAAACTGAAAATTCTGTACCCAACTCAACAAGAAAATTACTACAGGAATAAAAATCACAGGTGATAACAATCCCAAAATCAACCCCTTTGTGTGTGCTTTCGACCAATTTCTCAAATTCATAAGTTCCATTTTTTAAATTCATCCATTGCTGCGTAGGCCGTCATATCAAATTGAGTCGGCACCAAACTCGCATAACCTTCCTCCAATGCTTGTAAATCCGTGTCCGGCGAAGGATTTTGATTCATAAATTCACCCGTCAGCCAATAATAGGGTTTGCCAAATTGGTCGAGACGCTTATCAAAGCGATCTTCCCAAAACGCATGTGCCTGACGTGCCACACGGATGCCCTTGATTTGTTCTGGCGGAAGTTTCGGCACATTCACATTGATGCATACATTCGCAGGAAATGTATTTTTCAGCATTCCCGCAATGACTTGACGAGCAACATGTTGAGCACCAGCAAAATCTGCTTCAGAACTATGGTCACAAAGCGAGAATCCAACAGAAGGAATATTTTCCATTGCCCCTTCTACTGCCGCTGACATTGTTCCAGAATACAAGACGTTGGTCGATGTATTTTCGCCGTGATTGATGCCCGAAAGTATTAAATCTGGTTTTCGTTTCAACAATTCATAGATTCCCAATTTCACACAATCCACTGGCGTTCCCGAACATGTATACGCATTTAACCCTTCAAAAAGTCGGGATTTATCCAAGCGTAAAATTCCATTGACCGTGATTGCATGCCCCATTCCAGATTGAGGTTTATCGGGCGCAATGATGCATACTTCACCAAATTCTTCAGCAACACTGACTAAAGAACGAATCCCTTTTGATGAAATTCCATCATCGTTTGTAACAAATATCAATGGGCGCATACTTTCCATGAACTAGGATAAGTACGAAAGTAACACTTATCCTCCTTTTTTAAGCGATTTCCTGCAATTATTGTCAGTTTCTGTCGGCTTTGTGATTGGAAAGAATTATTTTTGAATTCGCATATCTCGCTATGACATCAAAAGAACTATTATCCGAACTTCGCACGATTACTGAACGAAACATTGAGTTGGTTCGCCAGCGTTTCAGCACTTTGTCTGATCAGCAAAAACGGTGGAAAAAAGACAGCACTTCTTGGTCTATTCTCGAGGTGTTTGCGCATTTGAATGCCTATGCATCTTACTATCATCCTGTTTTGACAAAGCGTATTGAGGCAACACGCTACCGTGAGCCGAAAGACCTATTCATTTCATCTCCCTTAGGGAAGTCAGCATGGAAATCGATGAAATTGGGCAATGCGAAAAATGTGAAACGTCGCATGAAATCCCCTAAAACTTTCAATCCCACATTTGAATCACAGTTGATAAATGGTGCTGATATTGAAGCATTTGAAAAGGATCAACAGGTCTTATTGACTATTCTGACCAATGCCGAAGAAGTCAACCTGCGTAAAGTTAAAGTGCCGATTTCCATTTCACAAATCATTCGCTTGCGACTCGGGGATGCCCTCCAATTTGTCATCTACCACAACGAGCGGCACATGCAACAAGCGATCAACATCATTGAAAACAATTCATTTCCAAAAAACTAATTGGTGAAGTACGCGTATTGTTCAGTTAGTTTAAGTCCAGTTCGCGCAGATCATCGCGATGCCTCAGAAATTGTTACGCAATTGCTTTTTGGGGAAATCGTCACCGTGGAGGAAATAAATACCCCATGGTGTAAAGTTCAAACATACTCAGACAACTACCCTGGATTTGTAGACATAAAGCACCTGCGATTCATCTCCCAAAAGGAAGTGCATCGTTGGTTGGATGGCATTGGTTATCAGACAGCTCTTTTACAGAAAATAGATACCGCGTGGGGACCACAATTCATTTACCGTGGGTCTTTCATCCCCGCTGACCAAACTGCAGATTTTCAGATTGGAAACGACACATTCCACATTACTGAGCGCATTGACGAAGTACACTTTCACTCCCCGAGCGATGCCGCTAGCCACTACCTAAACACGCCTTACTTGTGGGGAGGAAAATCCCCATTTGGTATTGATTGTTCAGGTTTAACCCAGCAGGTTTTTCGGTTTTTCGAGATCAATTTACCCCGCGACGCTTCACAGCAAGTGGAATGCGGGGCTAGGGTAGATTTCGAAGACCGCACTGAAAATGATCTTGCGTTTTTTGTGAATGGGAACGGAAAAGTAATTCATGTGGGCATCCTTTGCCATGACGGAAGTATCATCCATGCAGCAGGTTACGTTCGAAAAGACATCCTGACGACTGAAGGTATTGTTCATTCAGAAAACCAATCGATTACACACAAATTGAGTGAAATCCGCAGAATGTAAGCGATTCAGAAAAATTAATCCGATATTTGACCTTATGAAAGCTATGAATATTCTAATCACTGGAGGCGCTGGATTTATTGGCAGCAACCTATCTAAACGCCTTGTCAATGAAGGTCATACCGTAACGGTTGTCGATTCACTGTTGCGCGGCAATAAATTGGACAAAGACACCTTTTCGAAAGTAACCTTCATCAAAGGTGATGTTCGCGATGCAGACCTCATCATGAAAGCCGCTAAGAACTGTGACATTATCTTTCACTTTGCCGCCGTTTTAGGTGTGGACATCGTTGCAGACAATCCAGTTGAAACAATGGATGTTGAAGTCATTGGAACCCGCAACATTGTTGAAGCCGCCAATGTGAACAATGTGAAGAAAATCATGTATGCGTCAACAAGCGGAATTTATGGTCATTCAGCCATTGAAGATGCACTCACTGAAGAAGTACTTGTTGATCCACACACGTCCTACGCCATGGCCAAGCGCTACAATGAAATTTACCTTGCCTCACACCACGAGGAGAAGGGGCTAAATGTTGTTTCCTTGCGCTTTTTTAATGTGTACGGTCCCAATCAAGACAACCGTATGGTCGTACCGCGCTTTTTCGAGCAATCCATTAAAAACGAACCAATCACTGTCTTTGGTACAGGAAAACAAACCCGCGATTTCACCTATATCGACGATACCGTAGAAGCATGCATTCGACTAATGGACCTCGAAGGATGTCACATTGTGAATATCGCCAATGAAGCCGAATGGTGTATCCTCGACCTCGCCGAACAAATCAAAGCAATTACACATTCTTCCTCAGAAATACATTTCATTGAGGCCCCAAAAAATCGCTATGACTATGAAGTAGAGCGTCGTGTGGGTAGTTCCGATAAACTGTTTGGATTGACCGGCTATCGTCCAATGACTGCCTTAGGAGAAGGATTGCAGCTTATTTATACCACAAACCATTCAAAATAATACACATACTATGAATCAGGATCGGGAAATTTTCGATTTGATCGAAGAAGAAAAACAACGCCAATTGCATGGCATCGAACTTATTGCTTCTGAGAACTTTGTGAGCGATCAAGTGATGCAGGCCATGGGTAGCGTGCTCACCAACAAATACGCAGAAGGGCTCCCGGGAAAGCGCTATTACGGTGGCTGTGAAGTAGTTGATAAAGTGGAACAGTTGGCGATTGACCGTTTGTGCCAATTGTTTGGTGCCACATGGGCAAATGTTCAACCCCACTCTGGAGCACAAGCAAATGCGGCGGTATTCTTGGCATGCCTACAACCTGGTGATAAAATCTTAGGTTTCGATCTTTCTCATGGTGGTCACTTAACACACGGTTCCCCAGTCAATTTCTCCGGTAAATTGTACAAACCTTTTTTCTACGGCGTATCCAAAGAAACGGGGTTGGTCGATTATGATGTCATGGAAGAAGTCGCGCTTCGCGAGCGTCCAAAAATGATCATTTGTGGTGCATCAGCATACAGCCGCGACTGGGATTATGCACGCATTCGCAAGGTAGCGGATGAGATTGGCGCATTGGTTTTGGCCGACATTTCTCACCCAGCTGGATTAATCGCTGCAGGTTTATTGAACGATCCGCTTGAGCATTGCCATATCATTACCACCACAACACATAAAACATTGCGTGGCCCGCGTGGTGGTGTTATTATGTTGCGCCACAATTTCGACAATCCTTTTGGTTTGAAATGGAACAATGGAAATCCAAAATCAATGGCGGCCCTATTGGATGCAGCAGTTTTTCCAGGAATTCAAGGTGGACCACTGGAACATGTGATTGCCGCAAAAGCTGTTGCCTTTGGCGAAGCGCTTTCTGATGAGTACAAAGCATACATGCGTCAAGTGAAGACAAATGCGTCTGTCTTGGCCGCTGAATTCATGCAAAAAGGATATCAAATTATTTCTGGTGGAACAGAAAATCACTCGATGTTGATTGATTTGCGTTCGAAGGGCGTTACGGGTAAAGATGCGGAAAACGCCTTGGTTTTGGCGGACATTACGGTAAACAAAAACATGGTGCCGTTCGATACGGAATCACCATTTGTAACTTCTGGTATTCGCGTAGGAACATCTGCAATTACCTCACGTGGATTGAAAGAAGGTGACATGGCGCAAATCGTTGACTTAATCGATCGCGTGTTGATGAATATTGGCAATGAGGAGGTTATACAGCAAGTGCGCAATGAGGTGAATGCGCTGATGTCTTCTCGTCCATTGTTTAAGTGGTAAAACGCAATCATGAAAAGTGATCTACCGTTCTTTCGAACGCGTATTGATCTTGGAATGAAAATCATCCCCGCTGTCCTTTTCTTTGGCCTGTTGATCCCTGCCGTTTATAATGCGTATAAAGACAATTGGGACGATTTTTTTATTCTCCTAACCGTTATACTTTTACAGCAGCTACTTTTTTTAGGAGTATTTCGCAGCACCCATTATACCTTTGAACCGGACACCTTGTTGTGCCGCAGCTTAATCTTTAAACGACGTATTCCTTACGCTTCGATCCGAAAAATTGAGCAGCACACCAGCATGTATGCTGGGTTAAAATTGTCGACTTCATTTCGAGGTATCCTCATTCACTACAATAAATACGACGAATTATTTATCAGTCCTGCGGAAAGTGATCGATTTATTGCTTTGCTGAAAGAGAGAAACGGAGGAATTGTGGTGATGTGAACCTATTTAGCGAAAAAACCCATTCATCAGCGGCCAGGTGTCGACTTTTCGGTTTAATTCATTTCCATTTTCTGATTGCATAACCCAAAGTCGGTGAGGCGCATTGACATCGTATTGAATGACTTTTTGATTGTGAAAAATAAAGGAGGATTTCAGTTTCACTTCATCGGAATTCAAGCTGATTATTGATTCAAACAACTCCCTCGTCACCACATTTTCTTCAACGAGGAACAACCCGAAATCCTCAGATGAATATACGATCAAGGTAATCGAATCCTGAAGTGAATACGCCGCCCAATTTCCCTGAACAGTGACAGGATGAAAATGCTTGGGAACGTGAACTGATCCTGCTGCGACAGCCAAGTTCTGAAATACCCCGGTATTGTTCCACTTCATGTAATCATCGCTCGGACCATAAAGATGGACTGTTTCTTCAACGGTCTTGGCGCCATCTTTTAGCAACAAGCACATTGGACGGGGAACGATATGCGAGTTTTTGCCTCGATTTGCACCACCTGCTGACAAGAGATAATTTTCTCCTGCCGTATAAAGTTCTGGCGTTGCACCGGGACCGTGACCAAACTGCACAAAGTAACCATTGCCTTTATTGAATTGCCATTTTACCGCATCATCAGCTGGTCTATAGGGCATACATGAAGCCACCAAGGTATGCGCAGGGACTAAATCTCGGGAAGGAATTGGAAAAGTGTCAGGCAGAAAATGAAGCCAAGTCGTCATAAATGCGGTGTGGTAATTGCTCGCAAAATCCCGTATTCCTGCCTTTTCGTAGCGTCTGCGCATGGGCGGAAAGTGATTGAGTTCGAGACTTCCTAGGGCATAACACCAATTCATATAATCCAGTACTTGTCGAGCATCCGAACGAATCTGCTCAGATCCAAATGCTTCCAAATTAAGCAAGGCAGCGATTGTATATCCAATGTAAGGCAACGAGTTAAACTCATAAAGCCCCATGGATGTCAAACCACACAAGAAATTGTGCAGTCGTAGTTCCATTCCATTCTGCGCATTATCGAACTGTGCCGAGGAATTGCCATGAGCATTCAACCACTGATTTTTTAAATAGCGTGAACCTTCGGTCATGAGTATATGATTTTCAGTGTCTATGAACAAGCCCAATGAGTGAGGTACGTGTTTACGAAATTTACTACCCGACTCTGTAAGTAAAACATGCACCAAGTGATCCTTCGTTTCAGGATACAGGAGATCTGGATTGTCACCAAACAGAAATAAAATTGTCGTTAAGGTGGTTAATGTGAAATCGTAATCACCTTGTGGATTAAGCAACCATTGGGAACCCGTAACCCCTCTAGGCACGAGTGATTGAATGACTTTATTGGTTTCAGGGATATACTTTTGGGCATACAATCGAGCGAGTAGAATGCGAGGCGCGGTCGTTTTTCCGTCATTTTCCCAGTCGGCCATTGGCATTTCCGCCCAATCACCAACCACACTATCGGCAAAGGCACTGCGCGTATTCCAAGATATGTTTCGCTCTTTAGAAACCTGAAGATTACCTTCAGGAAGCTCATAGGACCTACTTCTTGCAGAACCAAGCATTGCTGTCGGGACATTCACCCGGCAAGAAACCAAAAGCAGAAATAAAGAAAGGAAAAAAGTATACTTCATCGACATCTGAAGGATTTTAGTCTAGTTTGGGCCGAGCAAGACATCTTTCGTATATCCATGCCAATCAACAGAGACATAGGTCATTCCAATTGGTGATTTCAACGCATTCGAACGGCTTGTTTCCAATAACTCATCCGTAAGAACTCGGCCTTCTGGACAACCCAAACTGCAAACAGCGAAGCACTTTTTTTTGATATAATAGAACCGTACCTCACGAACCATTGAAAGGTACTCGCAGTTCAGCGCTTCGATCTTACACGGGCGAGAAAAATCCCTAACCTCCAATTGATCATTGTTGAGCTGCACTTTATTTTCAGAAAATTCCACTTCAGTGGCGATGTATTCCATGCGGTCAAAAGCTTCAAAACCTTTTAACTTTTTTGCATGTATAAGAGCAGAATCCATGAACGCTGACATGTAATTCATGTATTCTGATTTCTGTTCAAGTTCATTAGGCGTACAAATACACTCTTGAAATTCAACGGTTGGGGTGACTTCATTTAGTATTTTCAGCGAATCTCCCGACTGAAGCGCCAAGTACAACTTTCCACCCCAAGAATAATCATAAAACTCCTCCTCGCAATAACGTCCTATTTCAAAGACAGCACAGACAGCTTTATTTTTAATGACACCTAAAGGGAAAATGCGGTATTGACCGGCTCCACAACAGGCCTTTACGTCGCCAGTTGAAACAAGGAAGCCAATGAGTAAAATGAGTAAAATTCTCACGTTGCGGATTGCTTGCGAATAATTTTCCAAAAAAGTCCCGGTAAAAAGCGCTTCAGCGTCACTGCTTTAATTTCCTTATTTCCAATAAGCACCTCCTTTTTTCCTTTCAGGACAGCGCTCAACATGATTTTCGCGCATTCTTCTGCTGTCATCCCTGTTTCTTGATTGTGGTCCATCACACCATGACTCTTTCCACTTGAATTCAAGGCATTGACAGAAATGTTCGTGTTAATTTTCCCAGGACAAGCAATGGTGACCTTGATTCCATTTTGTTCCTCTTCAAGCATGAGGCTTTCATAAAATCCATGAAGTGCATGTTTCGACGCACTGTAGGCGGACCTCAGGAAGAATCCGAATTTTCCAGCAATACTGGACAATACTACGATATGTCCACCACCTTGCTTTCGCATGACGGGTAAAACGGCCTTTGTTAATGCAATATTTCCAAAATAATTGACCTCCATGATTCTGCGGTCCACTACTTCCTCCGTTTCAAACGCAGTCCCGCGTTGACTTATCCCTCCGTTGTTGATCAAATAATCGATGCGCTGCACTTTATCCACTACCACTTTCACGAGTTCAGAAAAGTGAGATGAATGTTCCAAATCGAGCGGAACGATGAGATGAGTAGCTGGGTGAAGGAGATTTTGTTTCACGCGTTCCAAGCTGTCTTCATTTCTGCCCGACAAAACGATAGTGGCTCCTGCTTCCGCGCATTGCTTTGCCAACTCAGCCCCAATTCCGGATGAGGCCCCTGTGATCCAAACGACTTTTCCCTGAAAATTCTTCATAGCCATGACAAAAAAAATCCCGGCGTTAAACCGGGACCTATTTTATTAAAGATCTGTTGGAAGTTCGTATTCCTTAAGCGCCTTTTGTTTCGGCTTTAACTTTTCGATAAACACCACTTTGAATTTTTCGTTGTCAGAGGTATAAATCATTTCAGAAATTCCATTGATGATAATTGGCGCATTCTTTTTATCGTTCGTGAATGGCTTTTCAAAAGGACCGTAAGTTCCATCGTCATAATACACGGCTATATGCACAATTCTTCCGTTCTCCACCCGAACACGACCTGTAACGCAAGTTGAGGTTCCATCACTGTTGAAGAAACTCAAAATCACATTGTTATGGTTGTCATCACCTACAGGATATGCCCCGCGCTTGATGAATGCTTGCTCCAGTTTGGTAAAACAACTTTCCTGTGCTTGGGAAAGAAATGAAAACATCAGAATCACGATTAGTGCAAAACTTTTTCTCATGGTATACGGTTTAATTAAGCAGTGTTTTGTTCAATGAGTTTGCGGCAAGAATACAGCCGAAGGAATCAGTAAACGATGTAAAAATAAGATTTTTGTTTGCATGTTGAACATACTTGCCGTCAACAAAGTACAAAGAAGCGCAAGAAGAAGATAAATTCAATGGATTTTCCATCAGAAAATGGCATTGGTCAGTCCCTGCTTCCATTTGATTTTTCAACAACTGTCCACTTGTTTTGGGTTTAAGTTGGTCCATAAAAACGATTTTGAACGATTCTCCTTTTGCCGAGTAAATCATTTCTGAGATGCCATTTTTAATGGCTGGAGCCGTTTTCATGGCATTGTGAAAAGGATCTTCATACAACACATAAGAATCATCCGAGTATTGCAGAAAAAGAGAAGTAATTTTTCCATTTTCGACTCGCGCTTTACCGCAGTAACAGCCCATTCTCTCTTTATTGAAAAAGCAAATAACAATATTTTTATGCATCGCATCAGGAACAACATTCGCACCGCGTTCGGCGAATGCCTTTTCTAACTTTGCGAAGCAATTGGATTGCGCTTGGGTTGTAAACAGATACCCGAAAAAGAAAATAGTAAGCAGTAAACCTTTATGCATAGTCGAATTTTACGGGGTTTACCCTGATTTCAAATATAAGAAGAATCGCATAAATCCTCATATCGACTGAAATATTTAATTTTGATAAAAATTCAACGTCATGCGCACCTTACAAATTGCAGACCATTTTTCTGAAGCCGCTTCTGTTCTCGCCGCATTCAGCACCACTGAAAATTTCGAGAAAATAGAACGCGCGGGTGACCTTATGGTTACTTCCATTCGTGGGGGCGGTAAAATCATTAGCTGCGGAAATGGCGGTTCCATGTGCGATGCCATGCATTTTGCTGAAGAGCTGACTGGTCGCTACCGAGACGATCGCCAAGCACTTCCAGCCCTATCCATTTCAGACCCGAGTCACATGAGCTGCGTTGGAAATGACTACGGTTATGCCTACGTCTTTTCACGATACCTTGAAGCCCTAGGAAATAAAGGGGATGTACTCTTGGCGATTTCCACCTCTGGCAATTCCCAAAATGTGCTGAATGCAATTGAAGTAGCGCGAAAAAAAGGGATGCACATCGTTGGGTTAACAGGAAAGGATGGCGGTAAAATGGCCACCTTGTGTGATGTAGAAATCCGTGCGCCTCACAGCACTTTTGCTGACCGCGCTCAAGAAATTCATATCAAGGTGATACATTCCTTGATTGACCACATCGAAGATCGATTTTCAACAGAAACTGAAAACCGTTGATATCTTTTTATAACGGGGATAAAAAGCAATGAGAAAGACACATAAAATCGCTAATTTTACACCTTCGATTCGTATTTGATCGATGCAATGATTAGTCCTGATCTACAATCAACCGTAAAAAGCATTTTTTCCGCCTATTTGGAACAAAATGGTCACCGAAAAACACCGGAACGGTTCGCCATACTCGAAGAGATTTACAATTATCAAGGACATTTTGATGTGGAATCCCTCTACATTAAAATGAAAAATCAAAATTACAGGGTTTCTCGCGCTACATTGTACAACACTATAGAATTGTTGTTGGCATGTAATCTTGTGCGCAAGCATCAATTTGGAAAAAACATTGCGCAATTCGAGAAGTCGCACGGTTCCAAGCAGCACGACCACATGATCTGCACTGACACCGGAGAAGTCATTGAATTTTGTGACCCGCGCATTCAAACCATCAAAGCAACCATTGAGGAATTGTTTGGCGTAACGATCCAACACCATTCACTGTACTTTTATGGGGTTAAGAAAACAGACAACGATTTACCGAAATAATCATGAACATTACATTTACGGTCGATCAGCACCACAATTATAACGTCATCTCGCTCAAAGGAAAATTAATGCACGATGCAGACATGGCCTCCCTTCAAACAGCACTTTCAAGTGTTTTGGAGCAAAAGGAACAACGCATCATCTACAACTTGGAGCACCTCGAACAAATGAATTCATCTGGATTGAATTTCATTATTCGATCGCTGACAAAAACACGCGTCAATGGCGGCGACTTATGCATTTGTAAGGCCCAAGGCAATGTGGCGACATTGTTGACCATCTCGAAAGTGAACGAAGTAATAACTGTATATGGCAATCTTGAGGAGGCCATTCACCATTTGAATTAACACATTATGAAAGTAGATGTCTTGCTAGGACTGCAATGGGGTGACGAAGGAAAAGGAAAAATTGTCGATGTCATTACCCCGAACTACGATATTATCGCACGATTTCAAGGAGGACCAAACGCGGGACACACCTTAGAATTTGAAGGGATAAAGCACGTTTTGCACACCATCCCATCGGGCATCTTCCGCGAAGGTGTAATCAACCTCATTGGAAATGGCGTGGTCATTGACCCAGTTGTTTTTCGAAAGGAAATGGAAAAATTGGAACCCTTTGGTTTTGATATCCGCGCACGATTGGTCATCTCCAAAAAGGCACACCTCATCCTTCCTACCCATCGATTGCTCGATGCGGCCTCAGAAACGGCCAAAGGAAAAAATAAAATTGGATCTACACTCAAAGGAATTGGCCCTACATATATGGATAAAACGGGCCGTAATGGCTTGCGTGTAGGGGATATTTTCTCTCCGAATTTTAAAGAAAAGTACGATGCCTTGGTAGAAAAACACATTGGCATACTTAAGCACCATGAAGGATTCTCCTATGACCTTGCTGAACTTGAAGGACCATGGATGGAAGGCATTGATATCCTACGAGGACTAATTGCGGTAGATAGCGAACATTACCTCAATGAAGCATTGAAAAGTGGAAAACGTGTGTTGGCTGAAGGCGCACAAGGAACCATGCTCGACATCGATTTTGGCACCTACCCTTTCGTTACCTCCTCAAATACCGTAACTGCGGGGACATGCACAGGACTTGGAATTGCCCCACAAAAAATCGGGAAAGTCATCGGTATCTTTAAGGCATATTGTACGCGTGTAGGTAGCGGACCATTCCCGACTGAATTATTGGATGAAGTAGGTGATGCTATCCGCAAGGAAGGACACGAATTTGGTTCTACTACAGGTCGCCCACGTCGCTGTGGCTGGGTGGATTTACCGCAATTGAAATACGCCATCATGATCAATGGGGTAACGGAGCTCAGCATGATGAAAGCAGATGTTCTTGGGAACTTTGACACTATCCGTGTGTGTACGCATTACCTCATCAACGGTGAAAAAACGGACCGTTTCCCCTACGATATTACCGATGTAGAATTGGTTCCTGTGTATGAAGATTTGCGTGGTTGGAAAGCAGATCTAACAGGATTAACTTCCTACGATGATGCTCCAGACGCCTTAAAAGAATATGTTTCTTTCCTTGAAGCACAATTGGAAGTGCCTATCTCCGTTGTATCCGTCGGACCAGACCGAAATCAAACATTAACCAACGCGTGATCTCTTTCGGAATAAATAGACTTTTAAAAATTGCGCTTTACTCAGGCGCATTTTTTTTCGTGTCTTATTTTTCCGCTGCGCAAAACAAAATCCTTGAATTACTTCCTGGATCTGAGAAACTTGGCTACAATGAAAAAACAGGTGCTCACCGATTGGTGGGAAGTGTAAATTTCATCTATCAAGGAAACACAATGTACTGCGATTCTGCGCATTACTTCGACAAGTCAGAAGAGGTGCGTGCCTATGGAAATGTGCACATCACCAAGGATGGCATCAATCTTTTCTGTGACTCGCTCTACTACAACGGAAAGACCAAAAAAGCCAAACTTTGGGGACATGTCAAGGTGCGCGACATGGAGTATAAATTGACGACCGATACCCTTGAATACGATGCCAAGAAAGGAAGAGGAACGTATTTGCACGGTGGAAAAATCGAAAGCATCTCCTCCAACGAAGTGCTTACGAGCCGCATCGGCTATATGTATCCTGATTCTAAAAACTTCTTTTTCAGTGGCAAGGTAAAGTACAAGAACGATGATTTAACGATGTCAACCGACACCTTGCAGTACACCTATTCAAAGCAACTTACCCATTTTTTTGGACCGACAAAAATTGACAAAGGGAAAACGCACATGAGCTGTGAACGGGGTTGGTACAATGTGCAAACCGAAGAAGGAAGTCTCATTAAAAACGCGGAGATCCTTGACTCGACACGCATTATTCGCGGCGACACTCTCCTTTACATGCCGAAGATTGGTCGTTCGATTGGCAAAGGTCACGTCTACTATACCGACACCACGCAACAAATGGTCTTTCAGGGAAATTATGCATATTCCGATGAAAAACAGCACATTGCCTACATCACTGGAAATGCCTTGGCGACTAAAGTCCAAAAGGAAGACACTGTTTTTATTCATGCCGACACCTTAATGAACATCACGGACAGTATCACTGGCCAAATCCTCACCAAAGGATATTGGGGGGTAAAAATATTTAACCGCAGTGTTCAAGCCGTTTGTGACAGCATAGCTTACGATGAGGATAAAGGGCAAATGCAGCTCTTCAAACAGCCAATTATTTGGAGCCAGAATGCCGAACTGAGAGGTGCGCGAATGACGGTTTGGCTCAGTGACAGTTTAATCCGTTACGTCGAAATAAAGGACAGCGCTACGGCAATCATGGAAATCGACTCAGGCAACTACTACAATCAGGTGGCAGGAAAACGCATCGATGCCTATTTCAAAAACAATGAATTGATCCGTACGGATGTTGGCGGGAATGCGCGCACCATTTTTTACCCGGAAAATGAAGAAAAAACGGATACAACGGTGACAGTAAAGCGATTGGGAATGAATCGTTTGTTTGCCCGTGACTTACGTATTTACTTGGACAGCGGTGAAATAACGGGTATAACGTACTACGAAAAGCCAGATGGTATCTTCTACCCTATGAATCAGATAGATGCAGAAGAACAATTCATTCGTGAATTCAAATGGACACCCTTACTGCGCCCAAAAGATCCCCTTTCCCTTACACTCCCGGATTAAGGTCTTCCTTCTTGTCCCAACGGGCAACGCGCTGAACACCCTCCACCTGTTCAAATTTGTGCATGAGTTTTTCCAAGTGATCTAAGTCATACACCAGGACATTGATTTTCCCTTCAAAGATGCCGTCTTCCGTTTCAAAGGAGATGGACTTCATATTCACATTGTACTCTTTGGAGATAATCTCTGTCAGGCGATTTACCAATCCAATTTGGTCAATCCCATTGATGCGGATTCCGGCGACACGTTCCACCATCTCTTGTCCCGTCCAGCGGGCTTTGATGCAATGCGTAGCCATTTTAGAGAGCAGATGTTCGGCATTTGGACAGTTGATGCGGTGAATTTTTATTCCCTCGCTCATGGTGATAAATCCAAATACATCATCTCCAGGGATGGGATTGCAGCACCGTGCCATTTGATATTGGATATTTTTAAAATCCTGACCGATGATAATGGTATCTTCCTTTTTATTGATTTTCGGAATGATTTCATTTTCATGTCGATCCTTATTCTGACCCGATTTTTTATCAAACTGAAGTGTTCCTCCAACATTTTCAATTTCACGCAAACGCGACAAATCGAGCTTTCCTTTGGCAATTCTGAAATAAAATTCAGTGGTTGAAGGCAGCCCAAAAAACTTTTCCAAAAATGAAACATTCTCGGGTGAAAAGCGAATGTTGAATTGCTTCAGTTTTCGTTCAAGAATTTCCTT
>CANGIC010000041.1 GCA_947453795.1 Flavobacteriales bacterium | reverse complement strand
GCCACATACGATTTACAGCCAGAAATGAGTGCGCCACAAGTGCGCGATCAGATTGTCAATTGCATGAAAACAAAACGGCCCGATTTCTTCTGTTTGAACTTTGCCAATCCAGATATGGTAGGTCATACAGGCGTTTACGAAGCCATTGTTAAAGCCGTTGAAACGGTTGATTTCTGCCTGCAAAAAGTGGTTGAAACAGGATTGGAACACGGGTATGAATTGTTGATTATCGCTGACCATGGCAACGCTGATTTTGCCGTAAATGCAGATGGTTCACCAAATACCGCACACTCCCTAAATCCTGTTCCCGTGATTTTGGTCAGTAAGGAACGTGACCTTGTCTTGAAAGATGGAATCCTAGCGGATGTAGCACCTACCATTCTTCGCAGAATGGGAATCGCAGCACCCATCGAAATGACAGGTGTTTCTTTGGTTTAAAATCCATTCCTTCGATTTGATTTTATTCAAACATTTTAAGTATCTTTCCCCTGCTTAAACGATCTGATATAGAACCCGGAAAATCATTTTCTCGTTTCAATATACTGATTAAGAACTAATTACTACCTTATGAAGAGAATACTTATACTATTCCTCGCGTTGCTGAACCTGTGCGTTTCATCGATTTACGCTCAAGAAAATACGGCACCCCTGTGGTCAGCAGAGTACAGCAAAAGCAAATCATTCATTGAAAATCTCGGACAGTTTGATGAACATGAAAATGCGTCAACCGGAAAAATTCGCTTTGCGGTAGATTTTGGGGCGACCCGTATTTTCTTTGGAGACAAAGGCGTATCCTACTCTTTCTTGGAGGCGACAAAAATTCCAAAAGACCAACGCGATGCACTTCGTCAAAAAATCGCCAGCAGTGTAAGTGAGTATAAGGAAAATGAGAAGCTCGTCGGGAAATTCTTGTTCAAATCAGATGTGGTAAACATGACGTGGAAAGGTTCATCGAGCAATGGATCTTTGATTGGTGAGCAGCAAACGAGCGACTACCACAACTATTCGTACGCCAATGAAAATGGGGTGATGACCGCTGCATCTGGCGCCAAAGGATTTAAGAAAATTGTTTACAAAAACATTTATCCGAACACAGATATCGAATACACAGTTCACCCACAAATTGGGATCAAATATGCTGTAATCCTACACCCAGGTGCAGATGCAGAGAAAGTTCAAATGCTCTTTGATCGTGATCTTTCAATCATCGATGGTAAACTAAACATTCCAACATTCTTCGGTGCCATTACCGATCATGCCCCTGTCACCTTTTACGAAGGAAATGATGATGATTACGACAGCTTCATCCGTTCATCGTTTACGCAAGCACAGCGCAGTATTGGATTTTCTGTTGATGATTACGACCACAGCCAGACCTTGATTATTGACCCATGGACTCAAACACCTGCCTTCAACACCAACTGGGATGTCGTTTGGGAATGTGAGCGCGATGCGGCAGGAAACGTCTATATTCTCGGTGGAATTATGCCGATGCAAATCTTGAAATACAACGCCACAGGAACGTTACAATGGACCTACAACACCCCTTATGACACCTCCAATGTTTGGCTCGGAACATTTGCCGTTGACAATGCTGGAAATTCTTATGTTACGGCCGGATCAGTGGCGCAAATTCAAAAGGTGAGTCCTGCTGGGGCGATGTTACTCAACAATGCAAGTCCGGGAGGAATTCTATCCAGTGCAGAGTTTTGGAATATTGCTTTCAACTGCGATCAAACAGGTTTGATTATCGGAGGAACAGGAGGGGCGCTTCTACAGCTGGATGCCGTTATCTACAACGTGAATACCAGCACCCTCAACATTTCCAACCAGCAATTTATTTCCACGGGACCGATGTTTTCCTTCCCTCCAAATCTTGAAGAAGTAAGATCCATCACCTCTGCGCCAAATGGAAAGTATTATTTTATCACGCACGATACGATTGGCTACATCAATGACAATTTCACCCTTTGTCCGAATGGAAGTACAAGTTTTTACAAGAACAACCACGGAATGGGACTTGGCTACAAATGTGAGGATTTCCGTTACGACAACGCTGGAATCATGGCGATACGTGCCGATGCCAATGCGGTGTATGTTCACCGAGGTAACCAACTGCAAAAAAGATCCCTTACTACAGGTGCTGTGCTTGCAACTGTGGCAATTCCTGGAGGAGGATTTAACAGCGTTTTCCTAGGTGGAAATCAAGTCACCAACAGTGGAATCGATGTGGACAACTGTGGCAATGTATATGTCGGATCGCAAACGGGGGTGTATAAATTCAATTCAAGTTTGGTTCAGCAAGCTTTTTATGCTACCGCATTCAGGGTTTATGATGTTGAAGTAAATTCAGCAGGTGAGATCATTGCTTGTGGAGGAACAGGAACATCTACAAATACTTCCCGTAGTGGTGGAGTTCAAACATTTGCAGCTTCTGCCTGTGCGCCAATTGCCACCACATGTTGCGATGCTACGATTTGTACCCCTCAAAATGTGTGTGTTACAAGTGCTCCGATTACTTTAACAGCAGCTACTGCAGGTGGAACTTGGTCGGGTACAGGAGTGAATGCTGCTGGCGTTTTCAATCCGGCAACGGCGGGTGTTGGTGCACAAACCGTGACTTATACCCTTCCATGTGGATCAGAAACAATTACCATTAACGTTGGCGCATGTGCGAACCTTACCGTTTGTCAGGAGGCCAATGGTCAACTCACCGTTTCTGGCGGAAGTCCAACGTATACATGGAGCCAAGGAACGACTACAACGACGACGACGACACCAGCGAATGCAGCGGAATGCACCGCATGCGGTGGAACACCTCAGTACATTCCAATTTTCAATATCTACAATGGCTGCACGCCAACCCAGTGCACTACCACCACCACCACATGGACAGCAATAGGAACGGGAACCACACAAACCGTCACTACCTATCCAATTAAAATCACAGATGGGAACGGAACCGTGCTCATTTTAGCAAGTGCAGCCGGCATCCTTCCGTGCAACACCAACCCATGCCCTACCCTTAACGTGAGTTCAACGACAACTCCTGTTTCTTGTTTCGCGGGAACAAACGGTGCAGCTACAGCTACGGCCACAGGAGGAGCTGCCAATTACACGTATACTTGGACACCTGGAGCACTTGCAGGTCCAACACAAAATAACCTTACGGCTGGCACCTACACGGTGAATGTCACCGATGCCAACAACTGTCCGGGATCAACCACGGTAACCATTACTCAACCCGCTGCGGCTTTAAGTGTAAGTGTCGCGGCAACACCAACCGCTTGCGGAGCAAACACAGGAACTGCATCGGCAACGGCGACTGGCGGAACAACGACGTATGCATACGCTTGGACACCGAATGCTGGGTCAGGAGCAACCATTTCCAATCTTGCTGCGGGAACCTACAGCGTAGTTGTCACAGATGCAAACGGCTGTACAGCAAATGGCAATGCAACAGTAAACACCAACAACGGCCCGAGTATTTCCCTCGTGAATTCATCAAACGTAACTTGCTTTGGGGCAAACAATGGTTCAGCAACAGTAGCTGGAACGGGGGGCACGGGAACATTGACTTATTCTTGGTCTCCAGGTGGATTGACCGGTGCTACTCAAAATGCATTGGCACCAAATACCTACACGGTATCCGTTACAGACGGCGGAGGATGCACCAACTCAACAACAGTAAATATCACCAGTCCAACTGCCATAACCGTTACTACCAGCAACATTACACCAGCCAACTGTGGCGTGAGCAATGGATCTGCAACAATCGCAGTAACTGGTGGAACCGGAACGTACACCTACAACTGGCTTCCAAGTGGAGGATCGGGACTCACAGCAAGCAATATTCCTGCTGGCGTGTACACCGTGAATGTACAAGATCAGAACGGATGCACAGCAACTGGGAACGTGGTGGTAACGAATGTTGGTGGTCCCACGGTCAGTATTTCAAACACTGCCAATGTCACCTGCTTTGGAGGCAACAATGGTTCGGCCACAGTGACTGCGACAGGTGGAAGCACACCGTATACGTATGCATGGACACCAAGTGGAGGATCAGGAGCGACAGCGACAGGACTAACAGCAGGAACATACACCGTAGCGGTAACCGACGCTTCTGGATGCATTAGTTCAGCCACAGCAACCATCACAGCACCAAATGCCATCACGATTACAGAAACAATCACCAATGACGATTGTGCAAACCCGGGTAGTGGTCAGATTTCTACGATCGCCTCGAACGGCACTGCACCTTTCACTTATTCGTGGTCAAATTCAGCGAGTGGACCAGCCATCAACAATTTGAGCGGGAACACGTCCTACACCGTTACAGTGACCGACGCAAATGGTTGCTCAGCAACAGAAACCTATCCACTCGGATTATTGGGCAACCTCAATGTTGTTGCTACAGGCACTCCAACAAGTATCCTCCAAGGAGAAACAGTGCAGCTCAATGCAACTGGTGCAACAAGCTATACATGGACGCCAACAGCAAATCTATCGTGCGTCACCTGCGCAAACCCTATCGCCACGCCAAATGTAACAACTACCTACATTGTCACTGGAACGAATCCATCGGGATGCACTGGGGTTGATACCGTCACGATCTTGGTTCAAACCGTATGTGGTGATTTGTACATTCCAACGGCATTTTCCCCAAATGGAACGGGTCCATCGGCAAACAACACCTTGTGTATTTATGGGAATTGCATTACCGAGTTGGATTATGCCGTATATGACCGCTGGGGTGAAAAAGTATTTGAAACCACCGAAGTTGACCAGCAGTGTTGGGACGGCACATTCCGTGGTAAAGAATTGAACTCTGGAATTTATGCCTATAAAATTCGCGTAACACTTTTCGACGGAACCTATGTGGAAGAGTCGGGGAACCTTACCTTACTCCGCTAATTGAAGACATTTAACACTTGAAGAAAATGATCAAATACATCTTTGCCCTCCTCCCATTCATTGGGGGATATGCCTTTTCACAGGATGTCCATTTTTCGCACATGGAATATTCCCCGCTTTCGCTAAATCCCGGACTTGCAGGCGCCAATTCACCCATGCAAGGAATTGTGAATTACCGCAGCCAGTGGAACTCGGTCGCAGTGCCTTACCAAACCATAGCTGCCTCCTTCGATGCACGGTTGAATGAAAAGAAGCGCCGCAAAAAAGGAATCATGGCAGCTGGACTAAGCTTCTTTAACGATCAAGCGGGAGAAATGAAAGTAAAAACGACAAGCGTAAATCTTTCCCTTGCGTATCACCTCATCATCGATCGAAAAAGTACGGTAGGATTGGGACTCTACACTGGATTTGGGCAACGTTCACTCGACCCCAATGGTGGACGCTGGGGAAGTCAATACGATGGAACGGCGTATAACGCTGCATTGGCTACGGGTGAATCGTTCAATTCTTCTTCATTCATGTACCTCGATGCTGGAACAGGCGTGGTTTATACCTACAAAGAGAAGCAAGGATACATCACGCAAAATGACCAGCGTGCGATTAACGCTGGGTTCGCCGTTTACCATTTGAACCGCCCAGGATACTCCTTTATCGACAAGAACTCGGAAAACCTCCACATGCGTTGGTCAGCGTTTGTAAATGCAGAAATAGGGTTGCGCAATTCACGTGCTTCCTTGTTGCCGGGTATTTACTTTCAACGTCAAAAGTCGAACATGGAAATTCTTTATGGACTCTACTACAAATACCTGCTCAGCGAAGGGTCAAAAGCCACAGGATTTACACGACCTGCAGCCGTCTATTTCGGATTGTTTCACCGTTTTAATGACGCCCTGGTGGGCAAATTCATGTTCGAATGGGATCAATTCTCCACAGGATTCGCTTACGACATCAACGTGTCTAGCTTGACAACTGTGTCAAAATCGCGCGGTGGATTTGAGCTTTTCCTTCGCTTCAATATGGGTGACGGAGGTGGATTTAGAGCGAGAATCTAAGAAATAGGAATTAACCCTTTTTCATTTTGATGACAATGGCTGTGGTTGAAAAGCCATCCACCATGTCTATGACACAGACCTCACCGCCATTTTCGCGAACAAAGTCCGACCCTACAATGTATGTTTTGGAGGTCGTATCTCGTTCGTTTGGATCGTAATCTGCCCCTTTTACTAGTACATCCGGCTCCAGCGCGTGAATCAAAGATTCCGGCGTGTCTTCATTAAAAACGACCACCATATCAATGACACCTAGAGCTGCCAAAACAAAGGCCCTAGCCGCTTCAGTATTGATGGGACGATCACTACCTTTTTCCAAGCGTCGAACCGAATCGTCCGAATTGATGCCAACAACCAATTGATTCCCAAGTTCAGCCGCTTTTGCCAAATAGGTCACATGTCCCTTGTGGAGAAGATCGAAACACCCGTTGGTAAAAACCACTTTGTTCCCTTTCATGTGCCACATGGCCATTCTGCGTTTCGCCTCATCCAGCTCAACGATTTTCGATTCAATCGCGCGGAGTCTGCTCATCTTCGTTTTGGTAGTTTTTCGGTAAAAGGGCCAATGAAATCAATCCCAATAAAATCATCAATAAGGTTTGAGATACCCAAATGAGCATTCCCAAAGCATTCCCAATCGCCTGTGCATCATTCGGATGATCATCGCCAATGTAGAACGCTACCACCAAACCTACTAGAAGTGGATACGTACCAATACCGCCATTTGTAAATGTAATACCCAGCGCCCCTGCAATAAACCCAAGCATTATGCCTTGGATGTGAATGCCTGCTGTTTGTTCCAACGCTTGAAAAGGCAAGGCGAACATGGCCACATAGGCACCCCAGATGAAAAGCGTATAGGCAATATAGCCCAGTGGAGATTTCGATTTAAAAATGGAGAAGACACCAGCAATAACCTCCTTGATGAACTTGATGAGTCTCGCGCGGAACTGTGGTTTAAACAGCACCAAGTATGCGAAAACAGCTCCGAGCGCAAGAACAACTCCGTAAATTACCAATTTCCATGGGAATCCACCTTTATCTGTCGATGCGCCACCGAAAGAAGCGATGATCTGCTTTTTTATTTCAAGAAAATCAGCGTAGGCCAAGAATGCCGTTAGGAAAGCAATGGCGCAAAGCATCACAAAGTCAACTGCACGTTCAGCGATGATTGTTCCAAAGGATTTCGCGAAAGGGACACCATCAGAACGGTAAAGCATGGCAGAACGCGAAGCTTCACCAGCACGTGGAATGGTCATATTAATGAGATATCCAATCATCACCGCATGATAACGATTGCTGAATTTTGTTTCATATCCCATGGGTTCTAGGACGTACTTCCAGCGCCAGGCACGCGCAAAATAGGCCGCAACACCTAGAATCAAAGAAATAATAATCCAGAAATAATTGGCTTCGCGAATGGCTTTGTAAAAAAGCGTTTTCGACTGGGGCGACATGCTTGAAAAGAAGATCCAAATCAAATACACCCCTAACAGCAGCGGAAGGACCGTTTTAACAAAAGTCAATATGGCCTTCTTGCCCATATATTAGAGAATTTGATTGGTTTCTTCGTCAGGAAAAACCAAAGATGGCTTGAAATTTTTTGCCTCTTCAAAGTCCATTAACGCATATCCAATGATGATCACGATATCACCCATAGCCACTTTTCGGGCGGCGGGACCATTGAGACAAATCGTTCCAGAACGACGTGCGCCTTTGATCACATATGTCTCCAAACGTTCGCCATTATTGAGATTGACAATTTGAACTTTCTCCCCTTCAATCAAGTTCGCGGCATCCATTAATTCTTCATCAATGGTAACGCTTCCAATATAATTGAGATCTGCCTGCGTAACTTTTACCCTGTGGATCTTTGATTTTACAACGTGTATGAGCATTCTTTTTCGAAATTGGGGCAAAGTTAAATGAATTTTATCATGCACCAAGCACTTGCGGCATCACATCGCAAGATTGTCGATGAGACGCACATCTTCGCAATAGGCGGCAATGCAGCACACGGCATGGTCTGACCATACATCGGTAAGCTTCGTCAAGCTTTCAGCATCGACTATTTCAAGGTATTCTAAGGTCAATTTTCCCTTAGAAAAATGCGCAACACCTTGTTCCATGAGTTTGCTAGGCGTGTCATCATGCCCTAAATTCTTCATGTAGTTTAAGGTTTCACTAATGATCAAAGCTTCCGATTTACCTTGGTCTGTTAATCGCATGTTGCGACTACTCAACGCCAAGCCATTCGCTGATCGGTATGTGGGACAGGAAATAATTTCTATCGAGAAGTTCAATAGCTTCACCATTCGGCGAATAACGGCAAGCTGCTGAAAATCCTTTTCCCCAAAGTAAGCACTGTGAGGTTGAACAATGTGAAACAGGTTACGGACGACATGCACCACTCCTTGAAAGTGTCCTGGACGAAACGCTCCTTCGAGCCGCGTATCCAGTGCACCTAAATCAATCGGTTCAAAAAAATCATGTTTCGGGTAGATATCCTCCACAGTTGGCGCATAGACAATCACCCTATCAAAAATCGAAAGTAGCTCGAGATCTGAGTCTAAAGTTCTAGGGTAATTGCTTAAATCAGAGGCGTTATTGAACTGCGTTGGATTCACAAAAATGCTAACAACCACCAGAAAATTTTCTTCTAAAGCCCTCTCTACCAATGACAAATGCCCTTCGTGCAAGGCGCCCATTGTTGGAACGAAACCCACCGTCCCCTTTTTTTTAGCCGTTGAAATAACGCTACTTAATACATGTGCAGTTGTGTAAACAGTGGGCATTCCCATTCCTTCAAGTTCGTGTCAAATCGACAAATCTATCCGTTTTTGACCAAGGTCCCCTTTTTTTTCTATATTTTTGTAAAGTTTTTACGAATTAGACCTTGCATGGAGAAAAAAAAGATACTATTTGTATCACAGGAAATCTTCCCTTTCCTACCGAAATCTGAGATTTCATCGACTGCCAGAAGACTGCCGCAAGGAATCCAAGAGGCCGGAAAAGAAATTCGGGTGTTTACGCCGCGATTTGGGAGCATCAATGAACGTCGTCACCAACTCCATGAGGTGATCCGTTTATCCGGTATGAATCTGATAATTGACGATACCGATCACCCTTTGATCATCAAGGTAGCATCGATTTCAGCTGCTCGGATGCAGGTTTATTTCATTGATAACGATGAGTTTTTCAAGCGAAAAAACAATACCACAGACGACAACGACGAACCCTATGCCGACAATGACGAACGATCTATGTTCTTTTGTCGTGGGGTTTTGGAAACGGTTAAAAAACTAGGTTGGCAGCCGGATGTTATCCATTGCCACGGTTGGATGACAGCACCAATGCCATTGTATATCAAACACTTGTACAACAAGGACCCGCATTTTGCCAATACAAAAGTGGTGTATAGCTTGTACGACGAAGGGTTTAACAAAAATTGGGACCCACGCTTTGCGGATAAACTTAAATTTGATGGCTTCGGAAAAGAGGTTACAAACCAACTTTCGGAAACAGATTTTGCCAACATCACCCGCGTTGCAGTGCAGTTTTCAGACGGTGTAAACATTTCGAGTGAAGCACTTTCACCCGCTTTGCAAAGCATCTTCGACGAGGCGACTTGCCCAAAACAAGCATTCGTGCCTGAGGAACAGCAAGTAAAGGTGTTGTCTGAGTTTTTTGATAAAATAATTGACGAAAGTTCTACGCATTAACATGGTCAAGTACCACGCTACATTTCATCGTTTTTTCCTTCAAGCGTGCAGCATTGCTTTGTTTGCTCTTGTGCTTTTGGCGTGTAAAAAGAAAGAAAATGGATTGGGGCAAGATGTGCTCGATCCCAACAGCTTATTGAATTCCTTACAGGTCGACACCTTCGAATTGCAGACCTTCACCTATGTCGAAGATTCCATTATTTCAGACAACCCCGCTTACGCTGTTTTAGGTTCATACAACGATCCTAGTTTCGGGACGGTGAACGCTGGATTTTACACCCAATTTCGCTTGTCTGGAGTAAACCCCAACTTTGGGAACTTGGCGGAAATCACCATCGATTCCATTGTTCTTGGGCTTGAGTACCGCGGTTTTTACGGGGAATTCAGTGCGCAAAATCTTGAGGTTTTTGAAATATCGGAGAGCTTTTATTTGGACTCTACCTATTATGCATTTGATCAGCTCACTACCTATTCCACAAATCTTGTTGAACCCGGGACGGAATCCTTCGTTCCCAATCCCGATGGTGTAACGGTCATTGGTGCAGATACGGTAGACACCCAGTTGCGTATTCATTTGAAAAAATCTTTGGCACAGCGCTTTTTGTACGAAGCTGTTACTGGTGGAACAAATTTCGCGTCGAACGACAACTTTTTGAAGTATTTCAAAGGACTTAAAGTGCGTGTCAACAATCCGGCATTCGCTGCTGGAAAAGGGGGGGTGTTCTACTTTGACTTAAACGACCCGCTCTCAAAAATGACTATCTATTACAGCGTTGGTGACAGCAAAAAAACATTTGACTTTTTAATCAATTCGGAGTGCGCCGATTTCAATCATGTCGACGTCGATAATTCTGGCAAACCGGTGCAAAATGTCATCAATGATACCATTTCTGGTCAAAAAGAATTTTACGCACAATCGTTTAAAAGTCGTGCTGTGGTGAACATTCCGGGAATCAAGAACATTCCTAAGAAAGCCGTCATTCACAATGCGCAATTGATTTTACCCGTGCAACATCAAACGGGCGCAAAATATTACCCTGGTGACGATTTATCCGTGTCCATTCGCGTAGATGGGGCCTTAGGTGGAATCGGAGTCTTTGGGATCTATGATTTTTACAAAAAACAATACACGGTAGATATCCGAAACTTTGTGCAAGCCCTCATCGCAGGTGACATCAGCACCACGGAACTCATTCTATCTCCACGCTTTTTTATCAATTCTGCCGATAGAATCATTTTCAACGGACCGGAAACCATCAATAAAATGCGGCCTAGAGTCGTTCTTACTTACACTGAATTCTAGTACATTATGTGTGGAATTGTTGCATACATCGGAAAAAAACAAGCCTATCCAATTATTCTTAAGGGGCTAAAGCGTTTGGAATATCGGGGGTATGATAGCGCTGGTATTGCCTTGTTGGACGCTGATCACAGCATTAATCTTTACAAACGTCAAGGAAAAGTTTCCAATTTGGAGGAGTTTGCTGCGGACAAAGATCTATTTGGACACCTAGGCATCGGGCATACCCGTTGGGCAACGCATGGCGCTCCAAATGATGTCAATGCACATCCTCACATGTCAATGGATGGGTCGATTGCGCTCATTCACAACGGAATTATCGAGAATTACGACAGCTTAAAAAAGGAGCTCATCAAACAAGGATACATCTTTCAAAGTGAAACCGATACCGAGGTATTGGTGCATTTGACAGATCACATCGGCAAAAAAGAGAATGTATGGTTTGGTGAAGCATTGCGCTTGGCCTTATCGCATGTGGTTGGTGCCTACGCCATTGTCGCCATGTCGAAAGATTATCCAAACCGCATTGTTGCAGCACGCAAAAGTAGTCCGCTCGTTATTGGTGTTGGCGCAGAAGGTGATTTCTTCCTGGCCTCTGATGCTACACCTATTGTTGAATACACGAAGAAGGTTGTCTATCTGGATGACGAAGAAATTGCCATCATCGACCTCGAAGAAGGGTTGAAATTATACAACATTGCCGATCAAGAAAAAACACCTTTCTTCCAAGAATTGGAGATGGAGCTTGAAGCCCTTGAAAAAGGTGGGTACGAGCATTTCATGATCAAAGAAATCCACGAACAGCCACGTTCCATTCACGATTGTTTCCGTGGCCGCTTAAATGCCGAAGAAGGTTGGGTTTCACTTGGTGGAATTCGTGACTACGAGCAAAAGATGATTCAGGCCAACCGCTTGATTATTGTCGCTTGTGGTACCTCTTGGCATGCCGGCTTGGTGGGTGAATACCTCATCGAAGATTTAGCGCGTATCAATGTAGAAGTTGAATATGCGAGTGAGTTCCGCTACCGCAATCCGATCATCAACGAAAACGATGTGGTCATTGCAATTTCACAATCAGGAGAAACAGCCGACACCTTGGCAGCCCTTGAATTGGCAAAATCCAAAGGCGCGACAATTCTAGGAATATGTAATGTGGTAGGTTCATCGATTTCGCGCATCACCGATGCAGGATCGTATACCCATGCAGGACCAGAAATTGGTGTGGCATCAACCAAAGCATTTACCGCTCAGGTGACTGTACTTACACTCATGGCCTTGTCCTTAGCGAAAAAGAAGGGCACCATCAGTGAGACACAATTTAGAACATTGCTTGCCGAACTTGAGGCCATTCCAGAGAAAGTAAAAACCGTTTTAGAAACCAGCGATCACATCGAAAAGATTGCGGCGGAATACAAAGATGCCTCGAATGCCTTGTATTTAGGTCGTGGAAGTTCATTTCCTGTAGCACTTGAAGGCGCATTGAAATTGAAAGAAATTTCCTACATCCACGCAGAAGGTTATCCAGCAGCAGAGATGAAGCACGGACCTATTGCCTTGATTGACGAAGAAATGCCCGTATTTGTGATTGCCACCCAAGGCACATCCTACGAGAAAGTAGTCTCCAACATTCAGGAGGTTAAAGCCCGTAAAGGAAAAATCATTGCCGTTGTCACCGAGGGGGATGTTTCCGTAAAAGAAATGGCTGACCATGTGATTGAAATCCCTGAAAGTGATGAGCAGCTTGTTCCGCTATTGGCGACGATTCCTTTTCAGTTGTTATCATACCATATCGCTGTTATGCGTGGTTGTAATGTCGATCAGCCGCGAAATTTAGCGAAGTCGGTTACGGTGGAATAATAAATCATCCAATTTTCATTTGTTCAACTTTTATTTAACTGCGCCTTGGCGTGCTTATTATTTTTAACCTATGGAACGATTAAAATCTCTCGATCCACCGCACAAAGGACTTCGAAATATCCTTTCTCAATTCTCCCTTTTGGCAGGAAAAACATCCTATGGCAATCTCGAAGAGGTAACTAAATTAAAGGCCTTAGGTTCAGACCTTTTTCATTTATTGGAGAATCATACCTACACCGAAGAAAGCTATATTTTAGCGCCGTTGAAAGCGAAACATGCTGAGGCTACGACTGAAATCGAAGCTGAGCATGCCAGATTGGACAAGCTTGAGAAGACAATAAAAGATACCTTGTCTGCCTTTGACGGATCTCAAAGTGACTATGAAGGTCATGAATTTTATCTGTTGTTTTCCGAATTTCATAGCACCTACCTGATGCACATCGCGGAAGAAGACAGAAATCTTGAAATCAGCATGCAAGAGGCTTTCACGGATGAAGAACTCATTCAGCACCAAATGGCTATCATGGCAAGTATGGATTTCCCTACACTTTTGCTTTGGTTCAAATACATTGTACCTGCACGACGCATCGAAGAAAATGCACAGGTACTCAACGCATTCAAAGCAGGCGCACCGGAAGAGGCGTACAATGCAGTGCTTGATACCATAAGACCACAACTGAGCGAAGCGCGTTTCAATGCTATTTTATCGCTCGTACTTTAGCGTTCAAAAAGTCCTAAATCTTAGTAGCTATTTCTTGAAATTTGCGATATACCCTTTTACTCGGTCTATATCTGCCTTCTTGTGATCTATTTCTCTTGCAAATCGTTCCATTTCAGAAATTTTACTTTGACGGTAAGAACGTTTTGAGTTCGGATCTTTGGTGTTTTTAATGGCATTCGCAAAATATTCAGAACGACTTTTTTTACGGTCTTTAATGTTCTGTAAATCTTTGCGGTACGATTCAATTTGAATCTTGTAAGACGCTACCTGTGAGCGTTCAGATGGAGTTAGTGGCATGGGCTTCTTGCTTTAGTTGATTCTTTTAATTCGAGTAAAACTAATTTTCTTGATAGAAAGAAATACCCGAATTTTAGGTCAAGTTATTTCAAGTATTTGTGTGTTACAGCATTTAGCGAAATAAACTATTTACAAAACAGAAGCAATCTATTGCAACTTAAAAGGTGTAAACACCACCCAATACAAGAGAACTAACGAATAATTTATTGTAGACATTTCCGACCTCACTTCCTACACCTGAGAAGAAACGATAGCCTGCCTTCAATGAAAGATGATCAAAAGGCGTGTAATTCAATCCAGTAAGAAAATCAATCGCTCCTCCCGTTTTATCAATGTAGAAAACATCACCATCAACCAATACCCCTAGTTTGCTTGTGATCATATAGTTCGAATAGAGATTAATGAGGGGAACAATACCACGATTATAATTCCTTTCGAAGTTGGCACCTTGCTTCAACGAGAATTCGGCATCACGAAGATTCAATGTCAATCCTAATCCTAACTTAAACTTATCTGAATTATAGATCATGTATCGATAAGTTAAACGATATCCACTGAATTTATAAAACCCTTGTGTGGGAGTATTCGGCAGAAATACTTGACTATTAAACACAACTGTATCGGAAAAATTACCTGTGCATGAATATTGTAATGGCGCGGCGAGAAAACTGACGAAGTGTCTCTTGTTCTTTCCAAATGTTAAACCCGCACGTAATCGAAACAATGGTTTGATTGGATTATTGAAATCCTTGACATAGGAGAACAAGGTCCCTTCTAATCCATTTAATTCGCCATTGCTATTCTTCCAAGAACTGCTTGCATCATTAGAATTCACAAAAACACCACCTGTCTCGATGTCCAATGAAAGTTGTGCGTTGGAGTATCCTGATAAAATAAGCACACTCACGAGGGAAATAATGTTGTTTTTCATTCCAAGTAAACACGCAGTTTGCGAATTTGTTTCACTTGAAAAAAATCAATTCATTTTAGGCCCCAAGAATTTTTACCTAACAAATTCATTAAATTCGAAGAATGACTACCCGACCCCTTTCACAAAAAAACAGCGACTTCTTTGCCTCTGTTTTTGATGTAGTGCGTTGCATCCCAGAGGGCCGAGTGACATCCTACGGTGCGATTGCGAAGTTTCTTGGCAGTGCGCGGAGCTCGCGTATGGTGGGTTGGGCCATGAATGCATCGCATGCTTTTCCAGATATTCCTGCCCATCGTGTGGTCAACAGAAATGGTCTTTTAACGGGTAAAATGCACTTCTCACCCCCCGAATCGATGAAAACACGCTTAGAGGCGGAAGGAATTCGCGTTGAGAACGATCAAATAGTTGAATTCAGCTCCTTTTTCTGGGACCCAAGTAAGGAACTTTCCATCGACTGAAAGTCAGCAAAAGATTGTAATTTTAGGCCATGATTCTTGTCACAGGTGGAACAGGTCTTTTGGGAAGTCATCTTCTGTTCAAACTCACGGAGGACGAGACTCCGATTCGCGGACTTTACCGCGATATGTCGCGGACTGAAAGTGTAAAGCAATTGTTTCTTTATTATGACGCCGAACATGGAGCTGAGCGGTTTTCGAAAATCCAATGGGTTGAAGGGGATATTCTCGATGTCATGTCACTTGACGCTGCACTTGTGGACATTTCCATTGTGTATCATTCTGCTGCTTTGGTATCTTTCGCCCGCCGAGACTTTCACCGTTTAATGAAAATCAACCGCTACGGCACAGCAAACATTGTCAATTGCTGCCTTCATGCTGGCGTAAAAAAATTGTGCTACGTGAGTTCAACCGCTGCCATTGGAGGTCAACCCGATAGCGTCACCACGGAAGAAACTAGCTGGAAACAATCGAATCGAACGAGCAGTTATTCCATTTCCAAGTATTCCGCAGAAAAAGAAGTTTGGCGCGGTGTCGAAGAAGGTTTGGACTGTGTGATTGTGAATCCCTGCGGTCTATTTGGACCAGGAAACTGGAATGAAAGTTCACTCACGATATTCCGCACCGTTGAGAAGGGTTTGCGCTTTTATACCGAGGGGACCAATGCCATTGTTGACGCACGCGATGTTGCGGAAATCATGGT
>CANGIC010000040.1 GCA_947453795.1 Flavobacteriales bacterium | reverse complement strand
CATCAACATGCCGGCTACCAATGCACCAAACTTCAATAAGGTTTGAAGTGCTTGATGAGGCGGGAGTATTTGATGCACGCGTATGATTTGACAGATCGCCATGAATGACTGGGTAGAAAGTGTTGAAATAGCAGCCCCTTCAGCCCCATTATGCGGAATGACAATAAAGTTCAATCCTACATTGATGGCGATGCCAAAGACGGAGATGATATTCAAAAATTTTAAGTCACCCTTCGCCGTGAGAAAGGTACCGTAGACCAAAGTGATGGTCATGGCTGCGAAGCTCCACATGAGTAGAATAAATGAGGGTGCCGATTCTTTGATGTCATCCGTATAAATCCAACCAAGGATGAGCATAGATAAGTGTGTTGCAACAAACGCAATGACAATCGCTCCTCCCATCAAAAGATCTCGCGCACTTTCTAATAAAAATCCTGTATCCTTCGATTTCTCTTTCATCATGCGTGAAAATACAGGCAAAAGAAGCGTGGCAAAGAGCATCCCGAACATATAGAGTGTGTCGAGTAAGCGAAATCCTTTGGCATAAATCCCCGCTTCATAGGGTCCATTTGTATGTATCCGTTCCAACATAATTGAGTCTGTGCGGGAATACAACATCATAAGCAACACAAGCAGTGCAAATGGAAGACTTTGGCGAATAATGGCGTAAGAAAATGCCCATTTGAACTTCAATTTTGGCCATCCAATATGCCGTATAAGCAAAGAAAAACCAACGATGAGCGTTAAGGCATACGCAATTGTCTGTGACCAAATCAGCCATTCAATTTTGAAAAAATAATCAGTCGTTGTAAGCAATAAATACCCACACAGAATAATGAGTAGAAATTTGTCAAGCACAGAGATGAGCGCGTCTGTTCGGAAGAGATGAAGACCGCCAAGATGACTTCGAATGTATAGAATAAGTGTGTTTAGGAACTGATTAAAAATTAGGATTCCTAGAATAGTCAGGGCACCATCGCGGTAGCCAATCGCTACTCCAAAGCCTAGCGTAACGAGCGCATACACGACAAAAAGCACAAGCCGAAGACCTATGATTTTTCCTAAATAAGAAGGAACGATTTTAGGGTATTGGGCGACATTACGTGTTGTATAATTGTTGATTCCTAAATCCATCACGATATTGAAGAGGTAGGACAGGTTGAGCAAGGAGAAGTAGAGTCCATAGGTGTCCGAACCCAATCGATTTTGAACTGCTGCATCAATACCAAAGATTGCCACTGGTTTAATCAGTACATTCAGTAGGATGATAATCAGAAGGTCAATAAGGAGTTTCTTCTTCATGCGCAGAGATAACGCGACAAGGTAAGATTAATTGGGCAGAAAGATAAAATTCTGATTGGTGTGTGTTGTTGCTTGAAAAGGAATCAATTCATTTTTCACTACAACGAATGGGGAGTAATTGAACATTTTTAGGAGTTCCATGCACCGTGTTCGATTTTCGTTGTTCCAAAGTTCCGTGTAAATGATGGGGTGATTGGATTCAATTACGCGGGTTCCTCCTTTGAGTGCAAAATATTCGAAGTTTTCTACATCGATTTTAATCCCCTGTATGGCTTGACCATTGATGAGCTGATCGAGTGTGGTAAGGGGCACTTGAAATTCCTCTCCATCGTTCCATTCGGTGATGGATTCATGTTTGACATGGCTCAGTCCCTGCATCCGAGTTTTTCCTTGGTGAGGTAAAATCATCTTTACACTACCTTCTTCCTCGCCAACGGCCGTTTCGTACACCTTGATTTTTTTTAATCCAAAATGCTGTATGATGCGCTTCAACACAGAAATGTTATCGGGGATTGGCTCAATAGCATGAACCATAGAGTTAGGTAGTGTTTTTGACAAATGCACGGTCATGATGCCGATGTTTGCGCCGATGTCCAAAACATCTCCTTGACCATCCTTAAGCAAGGACAAAAAATGGAAAAAATCTTTTTCTTTGGCATCTGATTTCAAGGTGCGAATTTTCACCAATGCGAAGACATACAGGTAGGTTCGAAAACCCAACATGCGTTGCAGTATATATTTGATGCTATTCTTCACCTTGACAAAAACGGAGCAAAGGTAGTTAAAGTTGGCGACAACAGCACGCACTCAGCAGCGAAGGATGATGCTTATTTCACTACTAGCTTAAAACCTTTTCCATGAATATTCATGATTTCGATGGCTGGATCTTCCTTCAGCAACTTGCGGAGTTTTGCAATGTACACATCCATGCTTCGACCATTGAAGTAATTATCGTCTCCCCAAATAAGGCGCAAGGTGGCATTTCGATCGAGAATTTCGTTTTCATTTTTCACCAGAAGGTGCAAGAGTTCGTTCTCTTTGGTGGTTAATTTTTTGGCTCCCTCGCTCAAATGTAGCACGCGTGATTCGGGCTCATAGTGAATGCGTCCAATATGCAGTTGTTCACTTTCAGCGTGGGCATTGGGTTCAATTCGCCGCAAGATTGCCGTAATGCGTGCCAAGAGCTCCTCCATAGAGAATGGTTTCGTAAGGTAGTCGTCTGCGCCGATGTTAAACCCCTCGAGTTTATCTTCCTTCATGGATTTTGCCGTAAGAAATAGAATCGGCACTTTTTTATCGGTTTCACGGATCTCTTTCGCCAGGGTAAAGCCGTCCATTTCGGGCATCATTACATCAAAAATGCAGAAATCAACGCCCCCCTCTCCAAAGATGCGAAAAGCAATTTTCCCATTCTCCGCCAATACTGCGTCAAAGCCCTTATTCACCAAAAAGGTGTGCAGCAAACGCCCAAGATTTTCATCATCTTCGGCAAGTAGAATTTTTGTTTTTTTTGTCATGAGTTTGTTGAATTGTAAGGGTGAATTCTGATCCTTCTCCAAATTTACTTTTAACATTGATGGACCATCCGTGTAAATCGGCAATGGCTTTGACATAACTTAAACCAAGTCCAAATCCTTTGACATTGTGAAGGTTACCCGTTGGAACACGGAAAAGTTTATCGAATATTTTAGTTAAATGTTCTTTTTTAATCCCAATTCCAGAGTCCTTAACGCTCAAAAATACGTTCTTATTTTCCTGAGTGAGTTTTATGTGCACGTGAGGATTGCGTTCACTGTATTTAATGGCGTTGTCTACCAGATTGCTAATGAGGTTTGTAATATGCATTTTATCCGCATCCACCGTAATCAGTTCGGAGGGCAGTTCCAATTCGATTTTTCCCCCGCTATTTTGAACACGCAACGCGGCATTTTGGGCCACATCATGAATGAGCTCCTGAAGGATCAGTGGTTCCTTGTTTAATTTGAGTTGTCCTTTATCGGTGACAGCACTTTGAAGTATGCGTTCAACCAGGACACCTAAGCGTTTGTTTTCCTCATTGATCATACGGATGTAGGGCTTCATGTCTGCCGCACTCCCACTGACCATATCACCATCTTCCATGGCTTCGCAAGCCAAAGAAATCGTCGAAATGGGGGTTTTGAATTCATGCGTCATGTTGGAAATGAAGTCGTTTTTCATCTCCGAGAGTTTATTCTGGGTAAGGATAGTTTTGAACATAAACATCAGCGCTACAATGATGAGAATCATCAGGGTAAGACTGATTACCAACGGGCCCCACATCTCGGTAAAAAGAAACGCGTTTTTCTCTGGAAACCATACATGTAAATAGAGGTCATCGTCCAAAATATTGCTTGGAAAGAGGATTGTTTTTCCAGTTTTTAAGGTGTCGAGTTTCGTGCTATAGGTTTCTGGGGCATGCGCGAATTTGATGGGTTCTCCGTATTCGTCTGCCACCATAAATTTGTATTTTTTAGGAAGGTCGTCGTTCCCAATTTCCGTGCGAATGACCGAATCCAAAAATGCAGGATCTATCCGTTTTGATGCGGCTTCATACACATTGTTTCGGAATGCTTCCACCATCATGTCATTGAAGAACTTTGCTTTCTTGAATACCTGTTGAAGCACGCGTTGGTCCAACTGAATGGCAATTTTTAAGGAATCATTGGTGGGTATTTGCTTTCGCTGCTTGTCGAACAAATCGCGCAACTGCCGCACGTCCCTCGCAAGGACCTTTTGTTCGGTGGTCACCCCTGAGATGGAATCGTATGCTTTACCCTTGATGACCAAGTAATGTTGCCATTCACCACGCTCAAAAATGGAGGTGTCGCGAATGGAAATGGATTCCTGTGTGCTCAATAAAGACTTGAATTCTTCCTTTAGAATTTTCTTGTATTGCCCGCTAAAATCGCGATTTACAATGTGCATGTAGCGCCGAATGTCCTCTGCCTTTTCATGACGAATAGCGATGCGTTCAAGGGAAGAGGATAGATTCAGCGAAAACTGATTCGATTTTCGATCGTACAACTGGGCCGTTTGAAATGCCTGAATGATGAGCAAAGCCAAGAGGGCAATGACCACAGACAAGATGATAAGATTGACCCGAATTTTTCTCAACTATGAAGTTTTTGACGAATGTAAGCACCCCGTTCCGTGTGTCGTCGGGGCTTAACTTTTTTTAACAGCCAAAGCAATGTATGGAAAATCACCATCATCTTGCTGATAAAAACTCAAACGGTAGACGATTTTTATTGGTTCATCGTTGTACATTCGTGCGAATGTCTTTCAATAAAGGTCAACTGGTGTTTTTTTTCTTTGCTGTTGTGGCACAACTGGCATCGGGACAAACTACATCGTGGCGTGAAAAAATCATCGTTTCGCCCTCGGACACCATTCGCCTCGATACCCTTTCCATTTATCCCTCCTCTTTAGACGTTTTTTGCGGAAGTCAAAAACTTTCATCCGTAAGTTACCATTTGGACCATGGTACAACGCAGTTTTATTTGATTGATCGCTGCTCAGATTCCATAAAGGTGCAGTATCGCGTGCTGCCAATGGATTTATCCAAGACCTATTTTCGACGCGACACCTCCTTGATTTATGCGGAAAACAAGGGCGATCGCGAATTATTTATGCTCCAAAATGAGCTTAGTGTGCAGGATGTTTTTGGTGGCTCAGGACTTACAAAAACGGGGAGTATATCGCGCGGTGTGACCTTCGGAAATAACCAAGATTTGGGGGTGAATTCAACCTTAAACCTTGAGTTATCAGGGGACATTACCCCAAATTTGAAGCTGCTCGCCTCGGTTTCCGACGATAATCTTCCCATACAGCCCGACGGGAACACCAACAAATTGCGCGAATTTGATCAAGTGTTCATTCAGATATACAACGACCGACTTAAAATCGTTGCGGGTGACTTTTGGCTCAATCGACCGATAGGTTATTTCATGACGTATAAAAAAAGAGCGCAAGGACTCACCATCAATTACCGCTGGACGACAGATTCTGCTAAGGTGTGGCGCACACAAGTCAGTGGCGCGCTTTCCAAAGGGAAATTTGCCCGACAAATCATTCAGGGGGTTGAAGGAAATCAGGGACCCTATCGATTGAAGGGAAATGAAAATGAGCCATTTATCATCGTGCTTTCGGGTACTGAACGGGTTTTCATTGATGGCAAGCTACTCGAACGTGGTCAGGAATTCGATTATGTCATCAATTATAATTCTTCGGAATTGGTATTTACCTCACGCAACCTCATTACCAAGGATTCGCGGATAGTGGTTGAATTTCAATACTCCGATCAAAATTTTGCGCGCTCATTAATGCAAACATCAACCACTTACAACTCGAAGAAATTTGACTTTTGGTTGAATGCCTATTCGGAGCAAGATGCCAAGAATCAAACCCTGCAGCAAGAGTTGAGCACGCAAGAAAAAATGCTGTTAACGAGTATTGGTGATAGCTTAGATTTGGCGCGAACCAACAGCATCGATTCGGTGGGCTTCATTGACAACCAGGTGTTGTACAAAATGGTGACGGTACTCGGATACGATTCCGTTTTAGTGTATTCCGTTCAGCCCGACTCCGCCGTTTATCGCGCGACCTTTACCTATGTGGGAGCAGGAAAAGGGAATTATATTTTCAGCAATTTCAATGCCTTAGGCCGTGTGTATCAATGGGTAACTCCCGTCGGAGGTGTGCCGCAGGGAGACTATGCTCCTTCGCGGGTGATCATCACACCAAAACGCAAGCAAATGGTCACGTCTGGATTTGTGTACCGCATTAATCCCCGTTTAAGGGTCGAGTCGGAATTTGCGTATTCGTCCAATGACTTAAATACATTTTCTACCAAGGATGCGCAGAATGACCAAAGTGGTGCCAACCGAACGCGGATTATTGGAACATTGCCCTTGAGTCGTGATTCCTTGCAATCGTGGCAGCTTGAAACGAAGGCAGAGTTTGAAACCCTTGACCGAAATTTTAGTCCAATAGAGCAGTACCGCGCCGTTGAATTTGACCGCGATTGGAATACCCGCAACAAGCGTTACACGGGAAATCAAGTGGCTTCTTCCATCGGGGGAAATATTAAGCACCGCACCTATGGGAATATTAATCTTGAAGGACAGCAGTTTTTAATCGGTTCAGATTTCTTTGGATTGCGCGCTGCAACGGATGGAAAATGGAACCAAAATGGATTTCACGCCAAGTGGGATGGGAGTTATTTGTCCTCTTCCGCAGCTACGAAAAACGAGTTTATTCGTCACCGCGCAGATGTATCCAAAGACATCGGTTGGTTTAAATTGGGCTACCGGGATGACCATGAGTTGAACAAGTTTACTGGAGGGACAACAACTTTAGAACCGACCAGTTATCAGTTTTTTGATTATCAATTTTACCTGTCAAACAGTGATTCCGTCAAGAATTCCTATAAGATTTTTTACCGTGAGCGCTTTGATCAGCGTTCCGACAGTACAGCGTTGAGAAACGCCGCGAAAGCAGTGACGGCAGGAGGTGAAATTCGTTTGACAGAATTGAAAAATCAATCCCTCAACATCATCACTAGTTACCGCGAATTGCGCGTGATTGATGCCCAACTGATGCCCCAAACACCTGAAAACACGTTGTTAGGAAGGGTGGATTACGAGTTGCGCTTGTTTAAAGGCGCCTTGACATGGAATACCTTTTACGAGGTAGGATCAGGTCTAGAGCAAAAGCGCGAATTTCTTTACATTCAAGTGAACGATGGTCAGGGGATCTACACATGGATTGACTACAATTCCGATGGAATAAAAGATTTAAATGAGTTTGAAATTGCCCAATATGTCGATCAGGCGAGTTATATTCGGGTCTTTACGCCAAGCAGCAACTATGTAAAAACCTATTCCAATGAATTCAATCAATCGATTTATTGGCGGCCGGAGCGCATCTGGTCGAATAAAAAAGGGGCCTTGAAACTTATGATGCGCTTTTCAGACCAATTGCGGGCGCGCATCAACCGAAAAACCAATTTCTTTGATGGTGCCGGTGCGTTCAATCCTTTTGCCGGAGGAATCAGCGACACCAGTTTAATCGCCTCCAATTCGAACATTCGCAATACCGTATTTTTCAATCGAACCTCCAGTGTGTTTAGTGCGGAATATACTTTTCAAGATTTAGTTTCCAAGTCCTTGTTGGCCACCGGATTTGATTCCAAAGCCAATAGGTACCACGAAATTTCCTTTCGCTGGAACATTCAAAAGGTCTTTTCTATTGAATCCAAGGGACAAGTCGGCACCAAACAAACAAAGGCAGACTATACGGCGGGAAGGAATTACACCTTATCCTACTATTTCATTCAACCCAGCTTGATTTATCAGCCGACAACCGCTTTTCGCATCACCTTAGACGGGCGGATTTCCGACAAACAAAACGCGAAAGAGTTGGGGGGTGAACGTTCTTCACTGGTAGAAATAGGCACCACATTTAAATACAACCAGCAGGACAAGGGAAGTCTTCAAGGAGGGATAAAAATGGTGCGCATTAATTACAATGGAAATCAAAATTCAGCACTTGGGTTTGAGATGCTCGAGGCATTGAAGCCCGGAGTGAATTTCACATGGAATGTTGGTTATCAGCGTTCAGTATCGAAAAACCTCCAATTAAACCTTCAATACAATGGCCGCAAATCGGAGAATAACCGCATGATTCACTCTGGTGGAATGGAGATCCGCGCATTCTTTTAGGCATTTATTGGCTTGATTCTTGTCAAAGGCGCCGCAAATCTAAAGAAATGAATACGCTACTTATCCTTTCAAAGCAACTGCGCAAAGTCACTTTTGCACTATTTGCGTTGATCATAATCCTAAGCGCTTGTGGAGGTCATTCACCAAAACCAAAGTTGAATCCAAAACAGCATTTGGCGAAATCACAGGGCACCGAAAAAAAGAAACTACCTACTGCCAAACTTACGCCCAAGGAAAAAATCATTCCACCTGCGATTCTTCCGCCTGTCATACTTCCTGACCCAGATCCTGACCCGTGGCCATACCTAGGTTTTGCACCAGACCCTATGGGCCCTGTTCTTCCTGGTGGACCTTGTCCAAAATATGATGAAACCCCGTATGACGCTTTTCAAGTCGATGTGCAACCCGAATATCCTGGAGGCATGAAGGCATTGATGAACTACATAGATTCCAACTTGATCTACCCCACTGATGCGGTAGAAAATGAAATAGTAGGACGTGTATTTGTGCGTTTTACCGTGTTAAAGAATGGCGAAACAACGGATTTCAAAATGCTTCGAGGATTGACTCCATCTATAGATCGCGAAGTAATTCGGGTGTTGAAGGGTATGGAAAAATGGAAACCTGGAATACTGAAAAATGACCCCGTAGATGTTTATTATACCATCCCGGTGAAGCTCACACTGGATTAAATTCCTTCTTGAAAGAATAAGGCACAAGCCACACCATCAGACAAGGTGATTTCTGGAACATAGAGTTCCTCGCATGGGATACCTTTCATGAGTTCTAGAAACAAATCTACAGCGGGAACAATCACATCGGCACGATCAGCATTCAAATTGAACCTAGCCATGCGTTCTTCCAAAGTCATGTTGTCCATTTCACTTCTTAAGTCACGCAATTCTGGCAATTTCAGCGGATCTACTTCGCTATGCCCAAGGATTTTATGAATGCGTCGGATGTTTCCACCTGTAGCGAAGACCGTATAGTTGATTTCTTTGGGAATGTTGTTTTCAATCCATTCAGCCATTTCATGTCGAATCCCATCTGTGAATCCTTGTGCCAAGATGCGCACGGTTCCAGCATTGAAGGAGTAGCTTGGGCCATTCGAGCCATTCAAAACGGTGCTTATTTCGGTGCTGCCCCCTCCCACATCAATCATGATACAAGAATCGGTTTGGGTTTCGGTGAGTGCGACAATCCCAGCACGAATTAACCCTGCTTCTTCTTCTCCAGAGATGATATCAATACCTACACTGGTGGATTGTGTGATATAGTCTGCGACTTGTCGTCCATTTGCCGCATCGCGAAATGCGGAAGTTGCGACAGAACGCAAGGTTTCAACCTGCCATTCTGCAGCCATGAAATGAAGTGTTTCCAGTGCTGCACGAAGTTCACTCGTTTTCTCTTCAGAAATATTTCCTATTTGGAATACATCCAACCCAAGACGAATGGGAAAACGATGTGCAAACATTCGTTCCAAGATAATCTTTGAATTATTTTGGACAATGTCATAGACGTGCAATCGCACTGCATTGCTACCAATATCTATGGCACCAAGTCTCATCCGTCGAGGATTATTTTTTCCGGAAGAAAATTTTAATCGGCACCCCGCAGAAGTCAAATTTCTCGCGCAAACGATTCTCTAGAAAGCGCTTGTAGGAATCTGGGATGTATTGTGGTAAGTTACAGAAGAACGCAAATGAAGGCGAGTGAGTAGGTAACTGTTGCACGTATTTGATCCGAATGTATTTCCCTTTTACCGCGGGTGGAGGTGTCGCTTGGATGATGTCCAACATGACCTCGTTCATTACAGAAGTTGGGATTTTCTTCGTTCTATTTTCATGCACCATCATGGTCGCTTCTAAGGCCTTGTGGATGCGTTGTTTTGTCAACGTTGACGTAAAAATAATTGGAACATCATTGAATGGCGCCAATTGTTGACGGATATTCTCCTCGTACTTTGTCATGGTATTTTGATCCTTATCGACCAAGTCCCACTTGTTGACGAGTACCACCACACCTTTTGAATTCTTCTCAATGATGTAGTAGATGTGTAAATCTTGTTTTTGAAGCCCCTCTTCTGCATCGATCATGAAGATACAGACATCGGCATTTTCAATCGTGCGGATGGAGCGAAGAACGGAATAATATTCAATGTCTTCCGTCACTTTCGCTTGCTTGCGTATTCCTGCCGTATCAATCAACATGAAGTCAAAACCGAAGGCCTTGAAGCGTGTGTTGATCGAATCGCGCGTGGTCCCGGAGATTTCAGTAACAATGTTGCGTTCCTCGCCCGTTAGCGCATTGACCAATGACGATTTTCCAACATTTGGTTTCCCAACAATAGCAATGCGGGGTAGGTCATCCTTTTCGTTAACGCTTTCATCGTTCTTGTCAAAGTATTTCACGACTTCGTCAAGAATTTCACCTGTTCCACTTCCGTTTGTTGCAGAGACATCGAACACATCTCCCAATCCGAAGGCATAAAATTCTGAAGAGAGACCAACGCGGTCGGTGTTGTCCACTTTGTTGGCAACGATGAGAACGGGTTTTTTTGATTTTCGAAGGAGCCCAGCGACCATTTCGTCGAGGTCAATGATTCCAGTCATCACATCCACCATAAAGAGAATAACGGTAGCTTCCTGAATGGCGATTTCCACTTGTTTGCGGATTTCTTTTTCGAAGATGTCGTCCGACCCCTTGATGTATCCACCGGTATCGACCACGGAAAACTGCACACCATTCCATTCGCCTTTCCCGTACAAACGGTCGCGTGTAACCCCACTTACTTCTTTAACGATCGCGTTGCGTGACTCCGTCAGGCGGTTGAACAAGGTTGATTTTCCTACATTCGGGCGACCTACTATTGCTACTATGTTGCTCATTTCTTAATAGTTACTAGTTACCAGTTACCAGTTACGAGTGGGAATAATTAGTAACTCGTAACTCATAACTCGTCACTATTAGTATCCGTATTTCTTTAATTTATTCTCCGTTGATCTCCAGTCCTTGTCCACTTTGATAAATGTTTCAAGGAAGACTTTTTGATCGATGAATTTCTCTATTTCTTTGCGTGCATCGCGACCTACGCGCTTCAGCATTTCGCCACCTTTACCGATGAGGATTCCTTTTTGAGAATCGCGTTCAACGATAACAACCGCACGAATGCGTGTAATGTCTGGTTCTTCTTTGTATTCTTCAATTTCTACCTGACAGCTGTAAGGAACTTCTTTATCGCAGTGGATGAAGATTTTTTCACGGATAATTTCCGACACGAAAAAACGCATTGGACGATCCGAGAGTTCCTCTTTATCATAGTAGGCAGGACTTTCAGGAACAAGTTCGAGAATCTTCGCCCACACATGTTCGAGGTTGAATCCGTGAAGCGCAGAGACAGGAAGTATCATGGCATTGGGCAATTCGTTATGCCAGTACTGCACCCGTTCCTCCATAGTGTTTTGGTCGCTCAAGTCAATTTTGTTGATCAGGCAAAGCACAGGCACCTTGAGTTTTTTAATTTTCTCCAAGGTTTCTTCGTGATTCATGCTGTTCTCCTTCGTGTCCGTAATGAACAAAAGGACATCGGCATCTTTCAAGGAAGAATTTACATACTCCATCATTGTCTCGTGCAGTTTATATGCTGCGTTGACCACCCCTGGAGTGTCAGAAAACACGATTTGGTAATTCTCATCATTGACAATTCCGAGAATGCGGTGGCGCGTCGTTTGTGCCTTCGATGTCACGATAGACAATTTTTCACCTACGAGTCGATTCATGAGGGTTGATTTCCCCACGTTTGGACTACCTACAATATTTACGAAACCTGATTTGTGCGACATTGACTTGAATTGCGGATACAAAGGAACGAAAATTAAAGGGGGTGGGGAATTAAAAATTAAAATTTAAGCGTGATGAATGAATCCATCAACATTCTAAGCGCGCAGTAATTCTTATTCTATTTGGTAACGAATTACTAGGAACGATCAAGTCTTTGTTGCTTCGCGTCTGCTTTCGCACCTCAGCCCAATTCTTTTGTCATTGAACACGGCGGCCGATTTTAATTTCAGTCAAAGATTGAGTGAGCGCGAGGGTAAATGAAAAAGTGCCGTCACTTTCGGATTTGCGCTTTTTCTTTTAGAGAGGAGTATCGAATTATCGAACCTAATTTGGGAGGGGTTGGGGGAGATGGAATGTCTCGAGTTGGGCTGTTTAGAATCCTATTCGGGTCTTGAAAAGTAATTTTCGTTTTCTAAAATTTGGTTTTCGTTAAAGTGATTATGGCTCCTTTTCTAGACGTGGGTTAAAGACATTCTATTTTAACCATTTATCAATATTCACGCTTTGGTGCAATATCCTGATTACTTCCAATTTTTGGTCATCAACTATTTTGTAGAAAATGATATGTGATTTTACAAATGACACTCTATATCCAAGGCGAATGTATTGAGCAGACTTACCCGTATAATAATTAGAGTGTAAAAACTCAATGTCATCAATTAACAAGGAGTAATACCTGTCAGCTTGCTCTTTAGACCATTTTTTCAGTGTGTAGATCCATATTTCTTCCAAATCCGAAAGTGCTTCGGTACTGATGTGCAGAACAAGCTTTTTCATTTAACTTCTGTGCTACTTCGTGGTATGTTTTTGACGGAGGGCTTTTAAATGTTCCTTTGGATCAAAATCTTCCACGAATCCACTTTGTTCTCCAGCGATGAGTGCATTACGCAATTCATTGAGCTTTCTCTCTTCACTTTCGAGCAGACGTAGAGCAGTTCGTATTACTTCACTCACAGAGCCATATCGCCCTGATTTAATCTCACTATTGATGAAATTTTCAAAATGATCTCCTAATGATATCGATGTGTTTTTAGCCATAATCAATAATTATTATAGTAAATGTACCAAAAATTGGTAACGCGTCCAAGCGTGAATGGTTTTTAGTTGACGATAACTTGTTGCTAACCGCCACAGGTCAACTTTAATCAAAACTACAACTTATTCTGAACACACTTTTAGGATAAAAAATTCATTCATTTAATCGATTGTAACCAAGCAAATACGCGTCGGAAGGACTTGCGTCAGCTGACGGATATAAGAACGAGCAGCTCAACCTGCTCACGAACAAATCGTCTGCCAGCACTGGTTTTTAGTTGTTGCTCGCGTTTCATCGCTTCCTTTTTTGTCTCAACAAACTCAACATACACAACCTCCCATGGTCGAAATTTTGACGTAAAACCCTTGCTGGAAAGTGTGTTGTGAGAATGAAATCGATCGATAAGATCCGAGGTGTATCCAATATAGATTTTATCAAATTTCTTGGAATAGAGTGCGTAGTTGACATACATGAAGAGTGGTTTTTGTAACACTAATGTAAGATTTTTCGCTCTCATTTTCTTTCTCCTTCTGAAAGAAAAGCGCCTGATATGTTAGAGTGAGGAACAGTGCGTGAGTGAGGGAAAAAGAAAAAGCGCAGTTACTTTCGTAAATGCGTTTTTCTTTTTAGTAGCGGGGACACGAATATCCTGCATTTCATTTCGGATAGACGTAATTTGGGGGCTTAACAAGGAAAAGCTCAGACAGCGTTGCGATCTTCGTCGCTCTCGTTCTCATTCTGTTTCTGAAAGAAAAGCGCAATTATATAAAAGTTGAGAATCAGAATGAGAGTGAAGTAAAAAGAAAAAGCGCCGTCACTTTCGTAATTGCGCTTTTCTTTGTAGCGGGGAGTATCGAATTATCGAACCTGATATGGGAGGGGTTGGAGGAATTTGAACGTCTTGATTTGGGCTATTTAGAAATATATCCAGTTCTTGACAATAAATAATATGACGTTTTGCAGCTTTGCAATCGGTTTGGATTTTAGCACTGCATTTTTCGCAAAGTAATGCAGTTTAAACATAGCAAAAAGCGTCAAAGAAGCACGAAAGCTAGCCTGACACAAAACTACTATTAGCTGCTGACTCTAAAATTTTTTTAAATTAAATCTTGCTCCAACTTGAAGAAAGTAAATAAAGCCTCCCGCAGAAACGTTGTAACTTGTTAGTCCTAAAGTTTTTGTATCCGTGCCACTTAAATTGAAACTCCAACCAAAACTTGCGTCAACATAAAAAATCTTTTTGAAAGGAAAAACCCTAATTCCCAATTTAGGTACAATGTAACTTTTCACAATAGTTTCTTTGGCTCCACTTATTTTATCCTCCAACATAAACCATTCTGGCCCACATAAAACTCCAGCATAAATTCCTTTTCTGTCTTTACGTAAATAGTAGTTTGCAAATAATTCAACAGCATTGTTCCGTCTTACTTTGAGGTTATCGGCATTCTCAAAGAATGTGTTTTTGATATAGTCTGGCGGTGCAACACTAAAACCAATTGCTCCAACTTGCCAATTGCCAAATTCAAATCCAAGGCTTCCACCACCACCGCTTGAAAGGAACAAAAATGGATAGGCATCAACGCTTAACTGAAATGGAGCTGTGTATTTTCCCTTGCCTAAAATTTGGCTTTGAAAGAAACTTGGTTTGTCTTGCGCAAAAAGACTTGTTGTTATTGAAACAACTGTTAAAATTAAAATGGACTTTTTCATTGTGCTAATTTTTTAAATTATTAGAACACAAAGTTCAGTCGAGGAAAGTCTATTTTTTGTTGACTATTGGTAAGATTTTCGTCTTGCTCTAATTCTGCTCAAACTTTCGGGACTTATACCAAGAAGATTAGCCAAGTACCTCTGGGGCACTTCTTGAAATAAATCAGGTCTTTGTTTGATTAATTTTTCAACCCTCTCTTCAGGTTTATCGGAGGATAAGGACATTGCAATGTCAATCGTACGAAGGGCTACTTGCTCAGCCATAATTCGACCAAAGGATTGGATATTTTTGTTTACGTTATAAAGTTCAAATAAATCCTTCTTTGTAATGATTAACAATTCAGCATCTTTTAATATTTGAAAATTATAATTGGAAGGAATATTCTGGGTAAGACTTTTAAAGTCCGTAATAAAATTGTTTCTCAGGGTAATATCGCATGTTATTTCATTACCATCCTTTATGTGATAATGCCTGATAACTCCTGAATATAAAAAGGCAATAAAATCACAAACCATACCTTCTTTGAGCAAAAAGTCTTTTCGTTTGATTTGAATTGGTTTAAAATTTAACTCAATGTCTTTTTTGTCCAAATCAGTAAGTTGAATAAATTTAGAACAGTAATTTAGCAAGTTGTCAATCATTTTGGAGTTTATGCTTTATGTCTCTTATAGTTTCAGCTAAATCTTGTTGCTAACCGCCATAGGTCAACTTTATTCAAAATTACAACTTATTTTAAAGGTGTTTTATTGTTAGAAAATTCGTTTCTAAAAACGGACTTATCGAACCTGAGAATTCAATTTAAATTCTACTTTGATTACAATATAAATGTAGGTTCGGCATTACTGCAAAATAAAAAAACCGTCAAAACTGACGACTATCTTCCTTCAGTCCCGAATACACGAATATCCTTCATTTCATTTCGGATGGACGCATATGGGGTCTTAACAAGGAAAAGCTCTAGCCTCTTAGAGATCTTCATCGCTCTCACTTTTCACTCTCACACTAAGAAAAGTGCATCTTGATAGAGTGTGAGTTGGAGAGTGGGTCTTGAGGGAAAAAGAAAAAGCGCCGTCACTTTCGTAATTGCGCTTTTCTTTTAGTAGCGGGGACACGACTCGAACGTGCGTCCGTCAGCTGACGGATATGAGCCCTACGAGAAAAATAGCACAAAAAAAAGCTAGTCGATGACTAGCTTTTCTTAGTAGCGGGGACACGACTCGAACGTGCGTCCGTCAGCTGACGGATATGAGCCCTACGAGAAAAATAGCACAAAAAAAAGCTAGTCGATGACTAGCTTTTCTTAGTAGCGGGGACACGACTCGAACGT
>CANGIC010000039.1 GCA_947453795.1 Flavobacteriales bacterium | reverse complement strand
TTTTGTGCGCAGAAATAACTGTTCAACAAAACCAATTATCGCGGTTTTGCCAGGGAGTAGAAGGCAAGAGATTGCAAAAAAACTCCCCGTCATGTTGCAGGCGGTTGAAAATTTATCCGAGTATCAAGTTATCGTAGCTGGAGCACCAAGTATGGATGAGTCCTACTATACCGAGTTTTTACCTGCGAATACTAAAATTGTTTTCGGACAAACCTACGATTTACTCGCCAATTCAGTGGCGGCTATCGTTACCTCTGGAACTGCAACATTGGAGACGGCCTTGTTTAAAGTGCCCGAAGTGGTATGTTACAAGAGTTCTCCTGTGTCTTATCAAATCGCCAAACGGCTGGTGAAGATAAAATACATTTCATTGGTCAACCTGATCATGGACCGTGAAGTGGTCAAAGAATTGATCCAAGGGGACTGTACCGCTGAGAAAATTCGTTATGAACTAAACCGAATCTTACCCGGAGGTGTAGCACGAAACGAAATGGAAAAAGATTTCTCAGCGCTTACGCAAATTCTTGGAGGTGGAGGTGCAAGCAAAAAAGTTGCACAATCCTTGTTGAAAACTATTCGTTAGGCCTGAATTAAAGCCAATCTCAACTGCTAATTTTGTTTCGTGCGCATACTGTTTGCCATATCCTTCCTGTTCGCGACATTTTCTTATGCGCAACAAATGAGGATCGGGGTCTACCGAGACCATGATCTTCAACGGATTATGTGTGCATATAATGACGGTAGTTATACCGTATTTGCCGACACCCTCAATGTGGGCGCCATTCTTCCCAATGAGTTTGTGGAAATGTCCATAGAACAAGGAAAAGTCCAGCTCAAAAAAGGAGCGCTAGAAATCGGTGTTTTCGAACGGGTTATCCTACAGCAAAATGACCCGAAAAATTCCTTGGTAATCGCCTCTAAATCGCCATCGCTAAAGCAACGAAAGTATGTGGGGGATTTCGAAATTACCTGCGCTGGGAAAGAATTAACCGTCGTCAATTTGGTGGAGTTGAACGATTACCTAAAAGGTGTTGTTGAGTCGGAGGGAGGAGGCGGTGCCCATTTGGAATACTATAAAGTGCAAGCGTTAATCAGCAGGACCTATGCCTTAAAGCATCTTGGACGACATGCGAAGGAACGATTCGATTTGTGCGACCGTGTGCATTGTCAGGCCTATCACAACATGCTACGCTATTCTACACTCATCGATACCGCCGTTGAACAAACGACAGGGTTGGTCATTGTCGATGAGCACGGAGCGATGATTGAATCCTATTTTCATGCGAATTGTGGTGGACAAACATGTGAGCCCCAATATATTTGGAACGAAGAAATACCCTACTTAAAGTCCTTCATTGATACTTTCTGTATCTATACAAAGCAGGCCACATGGGAAAAGCGCATCAATAAAAAGAAGTGGAGCGATTTCTTAGAATCGAGGTACAATTATCCCGTGTATGATAGTTCCTTTGCCGCAATGATGTACACCTTTGATCAACCGCAGCGCAAAGCATTTTACATTCATCCTTCGCTTGGTATTCCTTTGCGGGATTTACGGGAGGAGTTTGGATTAAAATCGACGTTTTTCAGTTGTTACCCTGAGGGCGATGAGGTGGTGTTGCGTGGCCGCGGTTTTGGACATGGGGTAGGGCTTTGTCAAGAAGGGGCAATGAAAATGGCACGTTCGGGCTATACTTTCGATCAGATTATTACCTATTACTTTCCTGGCGCCATGGTGTGTAACGAGCAAGGTCGGAACTTCTTCAAACAATCGTCTGAACAGTTTTAAATTTACTCGTAGGAAATCACAAAAATATCTTCATTGTCTTTTTTAAACATCTTCTCCTCGCGGGCAAAGCTTTCCAATTCGCTGGTGTAATGCAATTTACGCAAGGTATATCGGGTTGATTTTAGCTTCGCTTCGACCTCTGTCGTTGCCACATCAATTTTATTTCGCTTTCTGATTTGATTGATGATGGTGAAGATGTCCACATCATCCAGAAAAAGAATGTAGATCAGAAACAAGATTCCTGTCAGAATGAATTTATTCTTTAAATATGCTCCCCATTTTTTCATAAGAACGAAGTTAAGCACGAATTCCTCGGACAACAATTGCGGGTTGGAATAGTTATCAGAAAAGTAATGTGAAAAAGAAAGGCCCACAAGGGGCCTTAAAAAAGAGTGCAACTTCCATGAATTCAGGGCTAAAAGTGAAGCGTGAGAGCGGTTCACACCACTTTGTTTTACTTCGCGCCCTCGCTCTTGTCTAGGAAGTGCCTATGCTATTATCTCATTCAATATTTTCCTTCAAATGCCTAAGGTTTGATTTTTCAGACCTTGAAATTATTTTAGAATCTCTTCTGCTTTGGAGGTAAAATCTTCGTCCTCTTCAAACCATTGGGATACTTTGGAGAGTAGTGTTTTTGCTTTGTCTTTTTGCTTTGCTTTCACGTAGCATTGTGCGGTTTCTAAAACACCCATGCGTAGCATAGCACGATCCGCTTCACTCCATTCTTCAATTGATGTGATTTTTGCCAACAAGGCATCTGCTTCTTTCCAAATAGTATTTGCGCCACCTTTGTCCGCTTTAGCAAATTTTGTTGCTCCATCCAAATATTTGGCCCCTACACCGTTGCGTGTAATTTTATAATACTTTAGCACCCAACCTGAAGCTTTGTTGTAATCCGCAGCAGATAGTTCATTGGATATCAACTCAATCATTGATAACTGAAACTTCTCGATGAATTCTTGGTGTTCTGCTAGAACGGACCCGTCTTTGTCCAATTTCATGGCTTTACCCAACGCGGTAATGGCCTCTTTGTAAGCATTCTTGAATTTTTCATCATCGGTGCCTGATTGTGAAATTTTATACAATCCTTTTGCCATCCAAAGACTTGGAAGTGGATCCTTTTTTAAATCTTCTTTCAAGCTGTAATTCTCCGCCACCTTTACTAATTTTTCGTAGTTTGCATCGGCGAAAAGAATTTTTAAATCATCGTATTCAGGTGCCTGAGCATTTGTGTTCAGTCCTGCAAAAAGCAACATTAAAAGGAAAATAATTTTTTTCATGGTATCTAAATTTGGTCGGCTCGACGTTTCAATTTCTATGCCGAATGTACTAAAAACAATTTGTTCAACGATAAATGGGCGACAAAGTTTCACTCTTCCACACTTCGTATGAGTAAATGTAAAATTTCTTGTGCGGCAGTTGAAATTTTTGTTCCAGGCCCGAAAACACCGAAAACACCTGCCTTAAACAGGAAGTCATAATCCTGTTGCGGAATAACTCCTCCGGCAATGACCATGATGTCTGAGCGCCCTAGTTTTTTTAATTCGTCGATCACTTGTGGGATAAGTGTTTTATGTCCTGCCGCTAGCGATGATACGCCCAAAATGTGCACATCATTTTCTACGGCTTGCTTGGCGGCCTCGGCTGGTGTTTGAAACAAAGGACCGATATCGACATCGAAACCAATGTCTGCAAAGGAGGTGGCGATTACTTTTGCGCCTCGATCATGACCATCTTGCCCCATTTTGGCAATCATTATTCGCGGACGTCGGCCTTCCAATGTGCTGAACTTTTCGGTGAGTTCGCGCGCCATTTTAAAATCTTTGTCATCCATAGCTTCGTGTGAGTAAATTCCACTAATTGAACGAATTGTAGCGGTATATCTGCCATAAACGCGCTCCATGGCAAGGGATATCTCCCCCAATGTGGCACGGTGTCGCGCACAGCGAACGGCAATTTCCAATAAATTTCCAGAACCATCTCGGGCAGCTTGCTCTAGGGCCTTTAATTCTTTTTGAACGGCAAGCTCATCGCGGTTCGCACGAAGTTCTGCCAAGCGATTCAATTGTGATTCACGCACCTTCGTGTTGTCCACTTCCAGAATATCGATAGCGGTATTGCTTTCGCTACTCACTTGGTAACGGTTTACCCCAACAATTACATCTTTTCCGGAATCAATTCGTGCTTGTTTGCGCGCCGCAGCTTCTTCAATGCGCATTTTAGGCAATCCCGTTTCAATGGCCTTTGCCATTCCGCCTAGTTCTTCGACTTCAGTAATCAGCTTCCATGCTTCTTCAACCAATTGTTCGGTGAGTTTTTCTACATAGTAACTTCCAGCGTAAGGATCTATAATTGAAGTGATACCTGTTTCTTGTTGAAGGTAAATTTGGGTGTTTCGCGCAATGCGTGCCGAGAAGTCTGTTGGAAGTGCAATGGCTTCGTCTAAGGCATTTGTGTGCAATGACTGCGTTCCTCCAAGTGCAGCGGCCAAGGCCTCGATGCATGTTCTGGCCACATTGTTAAATGGATCTTGCTCGGTTAAGCTCCAACCAGATGTCTGACAATGTGTGCGTAAAGCCAGTGATTTGCTGCTTTTCGGCGCAAACTCATGGACAATTTTGGACCAAATCAATCGCCCTGCCCGAAGCTTTGCGATCTCCATGTGGTGATTCATACCAATTGCCCAGAAAAAACTGAGCCGTGGTGCAAATTCATCGATCTTAAGTCCAGCATTTATTCCAGCGCGCAAGTATTCGAGTCCATCCGCGAGGGTATAGGCCAATTCTATCGCTGCTGTTGCACCCGCCTCTTGCATGTGATACCCCGAAATGGATATCGAATTGAATTTAGGCATGTGCTTCGAAGTGTATTCGAAGATATCGGCGATAATCCGCATGGAGGCCAAGGGTGGATAGATATAGGTGTTTCTCACCATGAATTCCTTCAAGATGTCATTTTGAATTGTTCCTGAAAGTAACTCTTGCGCAACACCTTGTTCTTCGGCAGCCACAATGTAAAAGGCCATGATTGGAATAACAGCTCCATTCATGGTCATCGATACGGACATCTGATCCAAAGGAATTTGATCAAAAAGAATGTTCATGTCCAAAATGGAATCGATGGCCACTCCGGCTTTTCCAACATCGCCCACTACACGCTCATGGTCTGAATCATACCCGCGGTGTGTAGCTAGGTCAAATGCAACGGACAATCCTTTTTGTCCTGCAGCAAGATTTCTGCGGTAAAATGCGTTGGATTCTTCGGCCGTTGAAAATCCAGCATACTGACGAATGGTCCAAGGACGAATGGCGTACATGGAGGCATAGGGCCCACGCAAATAAGGCGGTAAACCGGAGACATAGCCAATGTGTTCCGTGCTTTCGATATCTTGAGCGCCATACCGCGCATTCAAATGAATTCCTTCGGCGGTCTCGAAAGTTTTGTCATTTACCGCTGAATTGCTTCCTTTTGGCTGAAAAGAAATCCGTGAAAAATCAATCTTAGTCATGCTTTTCAGTCATTAGTTCGCGTTCGATAATCAATTGAGACAACCCGTAGTAGGACAATGATGGCTTATAATTGGCGGTTTCTTGGGTTGGATTTGGGAATTTATTGATGCCAATCAGGGTACTTTTCCCTGTTCGAACTGCCTCCAATCGGTGTTGTGCTTTTTGATGAATGAGCTCTTGGAGATGTGCGGCGCAGGCGCTATTGAAAACCCCTTTTCGCGCTTCAAGTTCTTGAAAAAGGTGCCATGCTTTTTGAGAAAATTGGGTGCTTAAATGCTCTAGTGCATAACTTCCACCAATAGGATCATTTACAATGTGCATGTAACTTTCTTCTTTCAACAGCAAGGAAATATTGGTGGCCATGCGTTCTGCCAATTCATTTTCTTCTGAGGTACTTGCTAATGTATAGGGCTGAATCAGAATACTATCGGCTCCCGCAACTGCCGCAGATAACCCCTCTGTTGTTTGCCGCAATAGGTTGCTATACGGATCTTTTAAGGACTTGTTCATTGGTCCACTCACCGCTGTGATAATGCCATTTCGACTACAGGCATGTTCTGGCGAATAGGCATCCACCAAGGAGGCCCAAAGTTCTTTTAAGGAACGTGTTTTAGCAATGGAAAAGAAGTAATTGGCCGTGATGCCCAAGGAAAAATGAATACAGGCAGTGGCTTGATCGATGGTCATGCCTTCTTCCAACATTACGCCTAGACATTCATTAGCGGTGGACAAACAGAACGCAAGTTCTTGGGTTGCATTGGCACCAGTTTGTTGCATTTCATACCCATTGATGAGAATAAAAGGCGATTGTTTTTTTAAGAACAAGGGTGAAAGTATCCGTATCATTTCCAAACCAACAACATGTGGGTCAATGGCATACTTTATTTTTTCGGGGAATGAACTTGCTTGACATTGTTGAATGCGTGAAACGGTTTCTGCACTATTGGTAAGAATGGTCGTCTGAATGTATTCAAATTCTATTCCTGCAAAAAGGAGCTCAAGGTCAGCCGTTTCATTGGATTTGAAATCAAAAACTAGTTCGTTACATCCCGTCATTAAGAGCTCGAGTGCTTTTGTATTTGTCGATTTCTCCTCTTGAACAACAATCCGAGTGGCGATATTCCAATCATTGCCGCGTGCATTTCCCCTGCGGTAACCTTCCGATTTGTTGTTGCCTAAATCGTAGGTGTAGGTGGTGAAATCAATCTCTTCGATTTCGTCGTGTCGTTCAAGAACACTAGGGTCTTCTCCTTTTAATTCCTTTGTCAATTGAAGAAGCCATTCTTCTGAACTAGGAAGTGGAAAAACTTGTTTTAAACCAATCATTTGTTCGTGTCTATTAATTCGCCAATCACGGCGTTACGAAAATACGGAAAAAGCGCTTTAGATAATTAGTTTTAGGACGATGAAGGATAGGGCCGTGAATGCGCAGCATGACAAAAACCATGCGCCGGAGGACTTGTATCCTTGATTTCTGAAATAGAAATAGTTCAATGTGCCTGTTGCTGTGCCTAGCATGAAAGCATAGAGTAGAATCATTCAGATCGCGTATTTGGCATGTTATTTGAAAAATGAGCGGTGAATTTCAAAAATACAGAAAAATGAACGCACTTAAAAAAGGATTGTTCGCAATGGCCCTCGCTTGTATATCGTCAGTGTCCATGGCTCAGGATCAAAAGCAAACAGCGAAAAAGGAAGTTGAACCTGTAAAAGTCAACGAGGTAGTTCAATCAAAGAAAACCCATCCAGTGAAAAAGAATAAAAAATTGCTGCGATTGGAACGCATTCAAAAAGTCGGGAAAGAAGAAAAAGAGTAATTCAAAAAGGGGCTAAGGCCTCTTTTTTTATATGCCAAATTGTTCGAAATGATGGGTAAGGTGCTTTTGATTCAATCGGCACCATTCATCAAAGTTCAAAGGACCATAGTAGGGATGAACTTCAGTTTTATTTTCATCCGCGAAGTGCTCCTCAAAATCAATCCATTCCAAGAGAAACTCATCAATGGCCAATTCTATTTCTTCATGGCGAAGAGGTGTTTCTTTTGCGGCAAAAGGGACTTCAATATTTCGCGCCATGGGTTTGTCGGAAAGCAGAAAGGCCTTCATTTTCTCCAATTTGTCTTCGGGTACTTCCAGTGGGAAATGTTCCTTACCTGAGGCGATACGCAAGGTGTCCGATAAATGCTCGATCATGCGTTGTGCAGACATGCTACCCCAAGCAGGTATAGCATCAGGACTCAACGAATCCATTCGACCTAAAATGTGCGTAATTTCTAACTCTACAGATTCCATTTTTATTTTTTTCCAATTAGAATATTTAAGCTGCTCGGAACAACTTGAATGTTCAATTCATCACGGACATCAAACGGTTCACCGTCGTAATGCGCAATTTTTTGACTCAGTTTAATGCGTGCTTTTTGAAACGGAATCACCTCAGCAAACTTTGATTTGTGGGATGTTCGACGGAAAAAACGGAAGATGACACTTGGTGCTGACCAAATGGAGAAGGGCTTGAGAATGCACAATTCGATTTTGCCATCCGTCACATCAGAGGTAGGGGATACAACAAATCCGTTTCCGAATTCAGAAGCATTGGCAATTGTACACAAAACGACAGGCATGTTTTTGATTTCACCATTCAGATCAACGGAAATGTTAATCGGGTTGTAGCGTACGAATTCACGAAGTACAAGTTTAACGTAACTCCAAAACCCACGTTTGTGGTAACTGTCAAACTTCTTGGCAACAATCGCATCGAAGCCATAGCCACCAATCCCTAAGAAAGGTTTGTCATTTACCAATACCGTATCCATACGAATTGATGCTTCTTTGTTGATGCATTCAATCGCTTTTGGAATATTAACGGGGATACCCATGTGACGCGCTAAACCGTTTCCAGATCCGCAAGGAAGTATAGCCAATTTTGTTTGTGTGCCAATCAAGGAGGTACCCACCTCATGAACGGATCCATCTCCACCAACCGCACAAACGATGTCAACACCGTTCATAGAAGCTTCGTACGCCAATTTTTTGGCATGCTTGCGGTACTCCGTAAAGACGATGTCGTAATCGAATTTTGAATGATCCAAATACTTTTCAATCAGTTCTGGCAAATCCCCTTTTTTTCCGACTCCGGAAATTGGGTTGATGATAAATCGGATCCTCTGCTTCATTTCACATGCGTTTTATTTTGAATCAAATCCCGATTGTAGCGCTGAATAATCGCTTTCAATCTTCGCTCAGATGCACGCACTTCCCTTTTGTAGAAGCGCAATGAATCCGTTGATGATTCAATTTTGACGGTGAATTCATGCAAATATCGTGCCTTATCTTTTGAGAAAGTAAGCATTTGGTGTTTTTTGAAGTAGAAATAGGCCCCTTCCAAATAGGCAAAGGCCTCGCGCTCGCGTGCATCGAAGTACGAACGGCCAAATGCATAGTACTTTGTGTCGATGTTCAGCAGATCAAGCAAGGTAGGCATAATATCGAGCTGTTGGAAGATTTTTTGTTCGCGTTTGGGTTTTAGTCGGCCCTGTGGATCAAAGAAAACGATAGGAATTCGATACATGAATTTCCGTTGACTATAGAGTTTGTCAACAGTGGCGGGGGAATGATCAGCGACCAACACAAAAACAGTATTCTTATACCACGCTTGCTTTTTTGCCTCTTCAAAGAACTTTTTGAGCGCAATGTCCCCGTAATTGATCGATGCACAAATGGGCTGCCTTCCTTTTCTTACCTTGTTTTTCCATCGCGGCGGAATGTAAAAAGGATGATGGGATGAAAGTGTAAATAAGGTACCAAAGAAGGGCTGTTTTAACTTGCTCAACTGCTTGGCTGTCCATGGGTTGAAATACTCATCGAGAATCCCCCAGGTCTTGTCAAAATGTGCGTCGTTGTTGTACTCGTAACGTCCAAAGTACTGCTCAAATCCGGCTTGTGCAGCGAAACTATCGAAGCGCATCGAGCCGTTGGTTGCTCCATGGTAAAAAGCAGTGGAGTAGCCGTTTTTCTTTAAAATAGAGGCCAATGATCCAATGCGGTTGTTGCCATAAGGTGAGGAAATGTAGGGGTTGTCCATTAGACTTGGAATCGAAGCCAAGATGGCCGGGACGGCTTCAATCGACTTCTTTCCATTGGCAATGCCGTATTCAAAGGTGAGTGACTGCCCAATGATGGAGTCGAAAAATGGGGTGTAGCTTTTCCCTCCACTAAATGCGCCTACAAACTCGTTTCCAAAACTTTCGAGTATAATGACAACAACATTTGTTTGGTCGGGTAAAATGTGCGCAGGATTAGAATGCTGTATCGGATTGAAGAGCTTTTGTTCCGTCTTTTTGTTGAAATAATCTTTTAAATCTAAGCGCTCCTTCCCATAAGATTTAATCATGGTGAAGGCGGTGTTCAATACCAATCCGGAATTTGCAGGATCTGTGAACTGGGAAGCTTCCATGATCCCCACAGGTTTGAGTTGAAATCCGCCTCGACCGACCACAATAAAGAGAAATGTAAGTGCCAAAGCCATAAGTGCAGAGGATTTCCATGTTTGATGGCCATTTTTTATTTTCTCCGTTTTCCGATACAGCCATTCACTGATGGCAATCAAGCCAATCAAGAAGAGGATGATTACCCAGAAATCAGTGATGAAGGTTCCTGCCAATTGAGCGAAATCACTTCCTGCTCCCAAAACAGTGAATAAATCAAAGGTCGAACGTTTTGAAGTGTACCTGAAATATTCAACATCCATGAGGTTTAGCGCACAAATGAATAGAGTTGCCGTGTGGAAATAAAGTTTTAGAACCACATTGAAAAGGCGATCATATCTGATGTTCTTAAAGGAATGGATGACCGCAAAAGGCAGAAAAATCAATCCGATGGTGACGCAATCAAACCACAGCGCTGCCAGAAAATCAACAAGTCCAGCATGTGGGAAACTACCCCGGTTGAACGCAAAAAAAATGAGGCGACAAATGGTCATCATCAAAAGGACGATGGACAGTCGAGCAAAGAGCTGTTTGACGGAACCGAACGCGTTGCGAAATATTGCCATGTATGAGTGCAAAAGTAGAAAATAATCCACGGAAGTTCTTAATATTGTCGTACAACAAAACCATAGAAATGAAAGGAAAAATAGTTGGCTGTGTATTGATGGTGTTTTTTGCGGTAAATACCTTCGCTCAGAATGAAAGAGCATTTGTCATTTATACGGCGAAAGGTAAAAAAGTTAGCTATAAAAAGTTGCAGAAAAAAGCGATAGAAAATCAAGTCGTCTTTTTTGGTGAATACCACGACAATCCCATCGCACACTGGTTAGAACTTGAGCTTTTGCACGATTTGTTCGAAAGCCATGGTGCGGCACTAAAAATGGGGTTTGAAATGTTCGAACAGGACCAACAAATGCTGCTGATTGATTACATTGACGGGAAAATCTCTGATCAACAATTCGAAGACAGCTGTCGGTTGTGGCCCAATTATGAAACGGATTACAAGCCATTGCTCTTGTATGCGAAACAAAACAGAATCACCAGCATCGCTACCAATGTCCCTCGAAAATATGCATCGCTCTTGTTCAAGCGTGGACGTCCAGCACTAGACAGTCTTTCTGCACAGGAGAAATCGTACATCGCACCATTGGATTTTCCAGTTGACACGACATTGTCGCAATATGCGCCCCTAAAGGAAATGGATCAACACATGGATGGCGGACATTTACTCGAAGCTCAGGCTTTGAAAGATGCAACAATGGCCTATTTCCTGGCTAAAAATTTCAATTCAGGGGATTATTTTTACCACATCAACGGGGCCTACCATTCCAATTATTACCAGGGGATTTTGTGGTATCTCAATCGTGAAAAACCGGGCACTACGGTTTTGACCATTTCCACGGTGACCCAAGAAAACATTGGCAAATTGGAGAAAGAATATGTTGGAAGTGCTGATTTTATTATCTGTGTGCCAGAATCCATGACACGAACACATTGATTTTTACATTTTAACACATCCTATGATGAAAAGATTATTAGTGGTTTTGACCTGCTTCAGTGCGCTTTTTTCAGATGCACAAATTTTGATGGAAGAAGCAAAGCCAGAAAAAGAGAAACCGGTCAAGGAGGTTTACCAACTTTCGGCTACGAGTCAAACCGCTGTGTATGCCATTTCTAATTGGTCCAAAACTTTTCGCACGCTCGAATCAAACACAGGTTATTTTGGTGATACCTTGGGCACTCGAGCTGATGAAACATTGCTTCAAAATTGGTCGTTTGGTGTGGGTTTGCGGCATCGCTTCAATCGCTTTCTAGTGTGGGATGGTGGAATGTATTTTAGTCGCAACGGGGAACAATATGCGTTCGTTGGAACAGATACTACCTTCTCCTACCAAACCACCTACAGTTACATCGGAATGCCCCTTCGCATCAATTTGTCCATGGGGACAGACATTCAGTGGCATTTGGGGGCAGGACTTTTGCCTCAAATGTTTGTGCAGTACAACCAAAAACAACAATGGACAACTACATTAAATTCGTCTGATTCGCAAGTGATTAAAACGAATAGTGGTTATAATCCTTTCGTGATTTCTGCTATTTTCAACGCAGGAGTTCAATTCAATTTCGCAAGTGGATGGGGAGTGATTATTAGTCCTGAACTGCGCATCCAGCTCAATTCAACCTATCAAAAACAAGCGGCTTATATTCACAAAGCACGTGCCTATGGAGTGAGCTTTGGTTTAATCAAAAACATTTAGTCAATGACCACCATCTCTGAACTTATTGCCCATCTAGAAAACCTTGCGCCGCGCAGCATGCAAGAGTCTTACGACAATTCAGGGTTGTTGATTGGGAATAAAAATGCTGAAATCACAGGTGTTCTGGTTGCGCTGGATTGTGTAGAATCCGTCGTTGACGAGGCCATCGCCAATGGGTGCAATGTAATCGTCGCTCATCATCCACTTATTTTTAAAGGCCTAAAACGCATTACTGGCAACGGTTTCGTAGAACGAACAGTCGAAAAGTGCATCAAGAACGGGATCGCTGTTTATGCCATGCACACCAATTTTGACAACTATCACTTAGGGGTAAATGCGGAATTCGGTCGCCGTCTAGGATTAACCAATTTAAGGATCCTTGCGCCAAAATCGGATGTGCTTTACAAACTGGTTGTCTTTTGTCCCGAAAATGAAGTGGAACAGCTCAATGATGCCTTATTCAAGGCAGGTGCTGGTCATATTGGTAATTATTCGCATTGCCATTTCGTTTCCGATGGGATGGGCTCCTTTCAGCCAGAAATTGGCGCGAATCCAAAGGTTGGTGAGGTTGGATCAAGCACAATTTTGCCTGAAAAAAGACTTGAATACCTGGTGTCAGAACATCGATTGGCGGCTACACTGCTTGCCATGAGAGGAGCGTTGAGTTACGAAGAAATTGCTCACGATCTCATTAAACTTTCCAACAGCAATCAGCAGGAGGGCAGTGGAATGGTAGGTGAATTGCCTGAAGCCATGAGCGCAATGGCTTTTTTGAAGCAAATCAAAGCGACCTTTGGTTGTGGTGCAATTCGGTACACCGCTGCAGCGAATAAAGAAGTGAGAAAAGTCGCGTTTTGCGGAGGTTCAGGTAGTTTTTTATTGGGCAAAGCCATCGCTTCAGGTGCGGATGTTTTTGTGACGGCAGACTTTAAATACCATGAGTTTTTTGATGCTGATGGACAAATAATCATTGCGGATATTGGTCATTATGAAAGTGAGCAGTTTACATCAAATCTTTTGGTTGACATATTAACGAAAAATTTTAGTACATTTGCCGTCCGATTATCGGAGCTCAATACGAATCCAATTAATTATCTATAGCACATGGCAGCAGCTGCGACCAAAAAAGAAGTGACAGTGGCGGAAAAACTGGACGCCCTTTTTGAATTACAAAAAATCGATTCTGAAATCGACCGCATTCGCACCATTCGTGGTGAGTTGCCACTTGAAGTTCAGGATCTTGAAGACGAACTCGCAGGACTACAAACACGAATTGCGAAGATTCAAGAAGAAGCGAAGGAACTTGAAACCGAAGTTACTGATCGCAAGAACGCTATGAAAGACGCGGAAACGGCGATAGCGAAATACAAAGAGCAACAAAACAATGTGCGAAACAACCGTGAATTCGAATCTCTTGCAAAAGAAATCGAGTTCCAAGAGTTGGAAATTCGCCTTCATGAAAAGAAATCGAAAGAGGCGAAGTTGAAGGTGGATGCAAAGAAAGAAGTGCTCGACGAAGCATTGCAACGTTTAGAGTTCCGTCAAGGTGACTTGAAAACAAAGCAAGCGGAGTTGGATGAAATCGTTAACGAAACGAAGAAAGACGAAGACGATTTAATCAAAAAATCAGATTCAGCGAAAAAGTTAATCGAGGAGCGTTTAATTGTAGCTTACATGCGTCTTCGCTCTAACGCGAAAAACGGATTGGCCGTGGTTCAAGTGGAACGCGATTCTTGCGGTGGATGTTTCAATAAAATCCCACCTCAAAGAACCTTAGACATTGATTCTAAGAAGAAAGTGATCGTATGCGAACACTGTGGTCGTATCTTGGTCCCTTCTGAGAAAAAAGTAGAAGAATAAGCGGTCTTTCCGTAGATTATATTTTAAAGGGCGGAAGGTATCCGTCCTTTTTCATTTTCTGTTATCATGAAATTTTCTGACTATCCGATATCAAACTTGATTATTGAGCAGCTGGACGCGATGGAATATCGGAAGCCAACGGATATTCAGTTCAAATCCATCAAACACATTCTTGAAGGAGAAGATGTGATGGCTGTGGCACAGACAGGTACAGGAAAAACTGCTGCTTTTGCCATTCCAGTAATCGACCGTCTCGAAAAACGAAAACGAAAAGGATACAAGGGGGTGCGCTGTTTGGTCATGGTGCCAACGCGTGAATTGGCAAAACAAATTGGTAGCGTTTTCACTGAAATCGGAAAAAAAACATCCGTGAAGTCTTTCGGACTTTTCGGGGGAACAGATCAGGAACAGCAAATCCGAACATTGAAGAATGGGGTAGATGTGCTCGTTACCACGCCAGGCCGCATGTTCGACTTAATCGCACAAGGTCATTTGGATGTTTCTCAATTGGAAGTGCTCGTGCTCGATGAAGCAGATTTAATGCTCGACCTCGGATTCAATAAGGACATCAAGGATGTGATGAAACACATCCCAAAAAACCGACAAACACTCTTTTTCTCAGCAACCATTTCCAAGAAAATTAAATCCTTGGCGTACGATGTGGTCCGCGATGCCATTCGTATTCAGATTTCACCTAAAAATCCTGTCGCAAGGAACATTGATCATGCTGTGGCATTCATCGAGATGGACGACAAACGTTTCTTCCTTGAAAATATCCTCAAGGAATATCCTGAAAACATGTTCATTGTGTTTGCCCGCACGAAAGTACGTGTGGAACGTATCGTTGCAGCAATGGAGCGGGTAGGCGTCAAAACGGAGGCCTTGCACGGGGGGATCGAACAAAAAGACCGATTCGCCATCTTGGACCGTTTTCGTGCGGGAGAAAATCGCGTGTTGATTACCACAGATGTTGCCGCCCGAGGTATTGATATTCCATCAATGGACTATGTCATCAATTATGACTTACCCGATGATCCGGAAAATTATGTGCACCGCTGTGGTCGAACAGGCCGCGGAAATCGTCGAGGTCAAGCCCTGTCGTTTTGCAGTGCCTCAGAAAAGAAATTGCTCGAAGACATCGAAGAATACACGGGCGAAGAAATTGAACACTATGAAATCGATCCCAACGATTACAGTGAAATCATGAAAGATATTGAGGATCCTACCTACAATTGGCAGCGCTTAATCGATCAAGCCAACAAGGAGCAAGGCAAGGATGAAGAATGGTGATTTCTTCAAAAAAAACACCTGAAAAAGTTTACATTTTCTGTAAATAATTTGTACATTTAATTCATGAAGATTACTGATGTCTGCGCGAAAGCGGAGGTTCCAGTAGTTGTCTTGCCAGTAGTTGAAGTTGATTACAAAATACTTACTAGAAAGAATTTTTGGTTTTCATGGCAACAAGAAAAAAAATGACGGTTTATAAACTCATGCTTGAAGGAAGTAGTGAGATTCTTGGAGCCATGTCAATTGATTTTATTGGTCCTGAAAGTCGTGTTCATATTGATCTATTAGCCACATCAAGGTCTAATATTGGTTTAAACAAAAAATATTCTGGTATTGCAGGTTGTTTGATTGCTTATGCTTGTCGACAAGCTATGGTAAGATATGCTGAACCCTGTGTTTCACTTATTCCAAAAACCACTCTTAAATCAAATTATATGAACGAATTTGGTATGCTCGAAGCGGGGAAGTGTGTTTGTTTATTTGAGGATGGAATGATTGAATTGATTTTAAAACATGAGGTATGATGACTAAAAAAGAGGTGTTGAAAGACTTTTCTAATGACGAGTTGGCAGCGTCTTTGGTTTTCAAAGCAAAGCAATCCAAAAGCGCAAAGAAAAAAGATGCCCAAGCTATCCTCAAATTGAAAAAGACCAAAATGTCCGATTCAACCGAAATGAATGAAATCCTTTCGGCTCTTTTGCGCTTTAGATTTAAAATTGAAGATTACCTCAACAATGTTGAATTCGACCAAAGTCTTACCTTTTCCGCTTGCCTGAAAGAGTACATTCAATTGATTCAAAAGAAACAAAAAGAATTTGCATCGGACATCAACATGCAACAAACCGAACTTAGCCAAATAATCAACAAGCATCGAAAACCACCTCATGGGTTTGAAGTCAGACTAGCCATTCATTCAAATGGGACTATTCCTGCGAAATACTGGTGTAAAATTATTGATAAAGAAAATGAGTTTGAATTGCTTAACGACCCAAAGGTTTGGGACACAGAAAGTAAAAATGTACTTAGGAAATTAACAATCAATGAATAGTGTATTAACCCCTATAGAATATTCACTTCGCGCTCCAAGGTAACGCCAAACTTCATTTCGACATCTGCGATAATTCGTG
>CANGIC010000038.1 GCA_947453795.1 Flavobacteriales bacterium | reverse complement strand
GCGCGCTATAAACCCGTCCTTGCGCATTTTGAACGCTACCCTTACTTCCACGGTTCAGCAGAAAAAGCGAAGGAATACCGCGATAAAGGCGCTCAGATTCAAGTCAACATCAATTCATTAACAGGCAATTATGGTCCTGAAGTGCGCAAGCAAGCCGAAAAACTGATCGATCAAAACCTGGTTGATTTCATTGGTTCGGATTGCCATCGCATGCAACATCTCGTGACGATGGAGGAAAATCTCAATAAACCTTACATCGCAAAATTGTCTGAGCTTGCATTGAAAAATCAATCACTCGGTTAGTCCAGAAAAGCAGGAACAATCCCGAGGTTCTGAATGGATATTCGCATAGATTTTCGTAATTTCGGAAGGCAATTAATCCTCATGACATGATTACTTTTCTCATCTTTTTGCCTGCTTATCTTTCCGCATTTTTCTTGAAGAAAAAGTTGGCGATTTTACTTTTGTCATTGTCTGTAATTGCGTTGATTCAGGGCTACGATAGCTATTCTCTTTCTGCAATTTTAGGAGGATGGCTTTTGCTAAACTTTGCGTTGTCGTTTCTTAAAATGGATTCATTCCGATTCCTTTTGCGATTTGTAGGATGTATTGCTGTCGTTCCAGTTTTGCTGCTTATTCCGCATGAGGTAGAACGCTATAACTTCATGTATTCAACGGAATATCCGATGCTCGTCGTAATGGTGTTAACCTTTTTTCTTCACGACTTAGCAAAAATAAAAGCCCTTTATTTTGCCAAGTTTTTCGGTGGTGAGTCAAGTCACCATGAACGATCCTTTGAATACTTGTGGGCTGGAATAGTCATCTTTGGCGGGTACTTTTTCGGAGGACCTGTTGGACTGCTCGTCATAGCGTGTTCTTTTGCTGCGGGGGATTTTTACAGAGAAAGAGTTTCAATAGGTCAAACAAGTGCATTATTGCTTTTGGCGACTGTTCCTTTGATCCTATCGATTGGGGAAGTAATCACAGTAGATGTCACCTTGGGTAAAAACATTCTTGGATTGTTTGTAGGGATTTTTGCGGGTAGGATTATCACCCAAATTTCACAGGAGAGACCTTTTTTCTTGGTGCAAAGAGTTGGTTTTTCTGTATTGTTTACAGGGATATTGGCGGCATTGGCTTATTTCGGAACCATCAAGTCAGATTTAGGCGGAATGGACAGCTATGTTGCGGGAATGATTGGTTTTGCTATTGTCTTTTTTACCAATGGACAAAATGCGAACGCCTTGTTGATTGCGCCACTGTTGATTGCAACAGGAGTGAAGGTGGCTGAGGTAACCTTAAATACTGAAGAGTTGGCCTTGTCGACGTTGCCCGTTGAGGGTAATCAGACATCTGAAGGTAAAAGCAAAGAAACTGAAGCAGCGCCTAGTGTATTTGATCAAAAAGGATTGCCTTGGAACGAACTTGTTGGGACATACCGCATTGATCCATCGCATGCCCAAGTCACCTTCCAATTGGGACCCAAAGGAGGAATTACCAAAGGTGCCATCAAGCAATTTTCAGGAACAGTTCGAATCGATGCAACACTTGAAAAATCTCTGTTTGATGTGCTACTTCCATTGAACCAACTCACCACCTTCAATGCTTACCGCGACGAGTCTTTGGTAGAGGAAGCGTATTTTAATGTGGCAAAATTTCCGGACATGCGTTACGAGGCAAAGTCCTTGTCGGTGGTAAATGATGCCCTCACATTAAACGGCTATTTTACATTACGCGGTGTAAAGCTGCCACTCAATGTGGAGGTCAAATATGTGGGCAAGAGTGAATCCGGAGCGCCGGTGATTGTTGGAAAATCCACCATTGACCGAACAAAACATGGGATGAAACCCGATGCTAAAGAGGGAAATGTAGTTGACTTTGAGTTTCGTGCAGAATTGCTCAAAAACTAAGTTGACCTAGAAATAGAGAGGTACGGCTGTCAATTTCCCGTCACGCAAGAGCAAAGAAGGGAAAGGAATCTTTACATAATTCAGTTGCCTTAAGACAGTTTTTAGCCAAGGTCGTTTTACGGGGATTCGGCTGAAATCAATGTCCAAGGACAAAAGGAATTCGCGTTGCGCAACATAAGTTTTTCCCGAGATGTCGGTATAAGTGACTTGATCTCCAACAATTTTCGCATGGGCACTGTAGCCCAAGGAAAGACAAATCCACGCTGGAAATTTGCTGTTTTGAATGAATTGCGTTGGATTAAACGACAACCAATACGTTTGGCCATTGTAATCTTTTAGCAGCCGTTCGGCAAAGCTTGATCCCAAGACAGCAGGACGGAGCGCCGCGAATTCAGTAGGGTGGGCAGAAAATTTTAGGAGAAAATGTTGTTCCTGCCAAAGTAGCTCTTGTCCAAGATAGAAACCTGCTCCTAGGGTGTTCGCCGCCACATCCGACCAAGAGAATCCCCATTCGGCACTGTATGCGTCCAACAGCTCGAGTGTTGTTTGATAGCCGAGTGAAATGCCTGTACCAATGAGCGCTGCATTCGTGGCTTTCATCCCCGACCACCGAAAGGCATTTCCAGTAAGCAAAGCAATCTTATTCGCAGTATAGAAATGTCCCGCCTTGTCCATCTGTAGCCAATTTTTGTGGTCGTCAAAGGTGTGGAATTTAGACTTTGGAACATCCTTGTACCAGATATTGGAAAGTCCGATCATGCTGCCTGCCCAAATCCCTCCGCTCACACTGGCAACACCAAGAGCGCGCGGCGTATGCAGGGTGTCTGAAAATTCGATGAAGTTTACCTGTGACCCTCCGTTAAATGAAAGGTTCAAGAGCGTTATAAGAAAGAATAGCTGCTTCATGCTTCCCGAAAGTATATCAAATGGGACAATAATCAGATTAAGGTGTTGAAAAAAGATTGAAAAGGATAGGTGCGTCATGTACTGAAAGTGTACTTTTACATGTCGTTTTCAGGCAGAAAAAGTGGCTGAGTATAAATGATATAAAGTTGGAAATATGAATAAAGTAAGAAAAGATTGGAACGACATTAAAATCAACGACAGTTGGGCAATTTTTAAGATCATGTCGGAGTTTGTTGAGGGCTATGACCGCATGGCGAAAATCGGCCCTTGCATTTCAATCTTCGGTTCGGCGCGCACGCATGCCGACAATAAATACTATCAAATCGGAGTTGAGCTTGCTGAAAAGTTGGCAAGCGCGGGTTATGGGGTGATTACTGGGGGTGGACCTGGGATCATGGAAGCCGCAAATAAAGGTGCTCAGCAAGGAGGAGGTAAATCGGTGGGATTAAACATCGACTTGCCGTTTGAGCAAAATTACAATCCCTACATTGATCAAGAGCACAACCTCGAATTTGATTATTTCTTTGTGCGCAAGGTGATTTTTGTGAAATATGCGCAGGCCTTTGTCATTCTTCCTGGTGGATTTGGTACGCTAGATGAATTGTTTGAAGCGTTGACGCTTATTCAAACGAAAAAAATTAACCAAAGACCGGTCGTTCTTGTTGGAAAAGAATACTGGGGAGGATTAATTGAGTGGATCAAAAAGGTGATGCTGGACGAAGAACATAATATTTCAGCAGCAGATATGCAAATGTTTTCCTTGGTTGACACTGCTGAGGAGGCCTACAACTATATCGATGACTTCTATAAGTTCCACGAATTATCACCAAATTTCTAGGACATAAATTGCTATATTTGTTCACTTAATTGGGTATGAGAGAATTTTTCGGTAAGCTAAAATTGTTCATTTTGAGCAAGCATTTCCTCAAGCAGCTTGGCTTGGTCGTGGTCGCTTATTTGGTCATTATTACCATTACCGTCTTTTACTTGGACAGCTATACCCATCATGGCGAACAAATACCGGTGCCAAATTTCAAGGGTAAAAACGTGAGAAATGTTGCTGCGGAAGTTGAGGCCTTGGGATTGCAATTTGAAATTTTAGATTCCATTTATGACCCAGACAAACCATCTGGGACAATTCTAAGTCAAAATCCAGAACCAACAGCATTGTCACAGTTGTTTGTCAAGGAAGGTCGCATCATTAAATTCAGTGTAAGTAAAAAGACGGACAACCACGAAATGCCTAGTCTTGTGGGTAAAACAGAATGGTTTGCTAAGGAAATCTTGGAAAACCGTGGATTCAAGTGCCGAATAATTTACAAAGCCACGTCAGAGGCGAACGGTGCCGTTTTGGATCAACTGTACAAGGGACGGTTTATCAAAGAAGGAGTGAAAATTCCAATTGGGTCCATCATCACGCTTATTGTCGGTAAAAATGAAATGGGTGAGCCCGTGCAAATTCCAGATTTGTATGGCCTTACAATTTTTGAGGCAAGAGAGCGTTTAGCAGCTCTGGGAACTTTTGTGTTTAATCCACAATGTCCTGAATGTTTGACTTATGAGGATTCTACGGCGGCACGTGTAACTTCGCAATCGCCCGAATATATTGAAGGAGCAATGATTCCAACAGGATCTACGTTTACCGTAAATGCAACCAAGAATTTCTCAGGAGGTGGACAAAATCCATAAGCGTGTGTCTATGATGAGAAAATTGTTACTCGGTATCGGTGCTTTTGTTTGCGTTTCAGCTGCCTTTTCTCAAGGAGAAGAAGTTGGACCTTTGATGGGTAATCCTGATCTTAAAGGTAAAATAAGTGTCCATGAGAAAGCCAACCCAGGAACTTTCGACAGTACATTTATTTATTTTACGGACACTTTGGTGTTGCCGTTTTTTGATGAATTCAGCAGAAATAATTTTCAGAATTATTCGCAAAATTTTTCTGCACCCAGTGTCACATCGGACAAAAAATACCATATCCTAGACGATGTGACGGGCCTTCCCATTTCGAACACCACTTTTTATACCGCACAGCAAACCTTTCGTCGCGTTTTTGACAATGCGACACTGACTTACGTTGATCAGAATTTCCCTGCAACGACATTTCAGGTGGGCGATCTGAGCACATATCCCGTGGTGTACGCCTCCACAGATTTATTTCCACCTTACTATATTTATGATACCGTAGGGATTGTTGGCGATTTGTCCGATACGATTTGGATTGATTCACCCGAATATGCGCAAGACTCTGCAACGCAGTTTTTTATGACGATTAGTGACCCTTCCAAACTGTGGTTGGATAGCTACGCCTACCACAATTACCGCTATGCTGTGGAGCCACGCTCCCTTGGAGTGGTCACCTTTGACGGACTTGATGAGAACGGCTATCCGTACGCCATTAATACAGCAATCACAAATTATGCGGATGTCTTGACGTCTAAACCTATCGATATGTCGGGCCTCAACGCAGGAGACTCGGTCTATTTTAGTTTCCTCTATCAAACAGAGGGCTTTGGTGATATTCCTGAAGATTCAGACTCTCTGGTATTGGAGTTTTATGCCAAAGACCTGGATCAATGGAACCGCGTTTGGAGCGCTTCTGGAGCAGCAGTTTCCGACTTTAAATCAGCGAACATAAATGTTGCAGCTGTGGATTATTTCAAAAAAGGATTTCAATTTAGATTTCGAAATTATGGCGCGCTATCAGGAAGTTTGGACCACTTCCACCTCGACTATGTGCATCTACGGCCACTCTCTGGATTCCAAGATACCCTCTTCAAGGATTTTGCTTTTTCATACCCCATAGGCAGTTTGCTGAAAGACTATACATCGGTGCCTTGGGATCATTTCGTAGCCAGTCCAGTAGGCCACATGACAGATTCATTGCCCATCACGGTGCACAATGGAAGTACCCTATCGGAAAACAATTTAAATGGTGAGGTGAAAGTGTCTTATGGAGGAGCCGTCGAAGGAACCTTTATAATGAATGCCCAAACACTCTCAGGAGGAAATATCAATTATGGTCCGCGAGAAACGTATTTGTCGTATCACGATTTATCAGGTGGATACAATTACGACATCACGAAGCCCGGAAATCAGCAGACCTTTGATCTCCTTGCCACTGCGGGGGCTCAGTTCCCGAATTTAGCGCAGAATGATTCAACCTTCGGAGTACAATATTTTGGGAATTACTACAGCTACAACGATGGTACCGCGGAAGCGGCCTATGGTCCAACCGGTTCCCAAGCGCGTTTAGCGGTGAAGTTTGATGCCTATGTTGCTGACTCAGTAATTGGGGTACAATTCCATTTCGTTCCCTCCGTGACAGATGTTTCCGACAAGCTTTTCTTATTGACAGTTTGGGAGAACAACAACGGAGTTCCGGGAACAGTGCTTTACGAAGACAACATCTTTTTTCCAAGATCTCCCATTTATGGAACGGAGCGGAATCATTTCGAAACCTATTATTTTCAAGACACGGCAAAAATTGCTGTGGGAACGACTTTCTTTGTTGGATGGAGACAGTTTGATCCTCAGCGACTCAATGTAGGACTTGACCGCAACAATGACCATTCCGATAAAACATATTATAGTTTGGATGGAGGAGTCAATTGGATTCAATCGCAGATCCCCGGCTCGGTGATGGTTCGACCAATTTTTTCGACAAATTTAGATGCTGAATTAACAGTTGAAGAGGATGAAATGGCGTCAATCGTGGCCTATCCAAACCCGGTAATGGATCATGTGCAGATTCGCGTCAATCCGGAAACATTGGAATCGGTGTCCTTATACAATGCGCAAGGAAGCTTGATCTATTTAGGGATGGATGCGACAATTGACATGTCAGCTCAACCTTCGGGGGTATATTTCTTGACCGTGCAGTGCTTAGGTAAAGCTGCTCAAACCCTAAAAGTCATCAAATTCTGATGAAAGAAGCAAACGACGAGGTCGAAACAGAAGAAGAAGATCTTTTTGAACATTTTAAAATTAAAGTTGATCCCGGTCAGGTAATGATTCGGATTGATAAATTTTTGATTGACCGTTTAGCAAATACCTCCAGAAACAAAGTGCAGATTGCAGCAAAGAATGGAAACATTGTTGTTAACGGCCAAAAAGTAAAACAAAACTACAAGGTAAAGCCGGGCGATGATGTGTCATTGGTCTTGCCTTATCCAGTGCGTGAAATTGAATTGATTCCGCAGGATATCCCCATCGATATTGTATATGAAGATGATGCCTTGGTTGTTGTGAACAAGCCAGCAAACATGGTGGTGCATCCCGGTTATGGTAACTATTCGGGCACTTTGGTAAATGCTTTGGTCTTCCATTTTGACAATCTGCCGCACAAAATTCAAGATTATTTTGGGCGTCCAGGATTGGTCCATCGCCTCGATAAACACACCACTGGGTTGATGGTCATTGCAAAGACCGAAGATGCCCTTTCACTTTTGGCCAAACAGTTTTACGACAGAACCACTGAGCGCCGCTACAATGCATTGGTTTGGGGAGATGTTGCAGAAGACGGAACGGTAACAGGACATATTGGGAGGTCGCTTAAAAACCGTAAAGTGATGACTATTTTTCCTGACGGTGAATACGGGAAACATGCCGTGACGCATTACAAGGTATTGCAGCGGTTTGGATTGGTAACCTTGGTCGAGTGTCGCCTTGAAACAGGCAGAACGCATCAAATCCGCGCCCACATGAAGCACATTGGTCACCCCTTGTTCAATGATCTTGAATATGGGGGAGATGCTATCCTCAAAGGGACAACATCAACGCGGTACAAGAAATTCATAGAGAATTGCTTCTCTTTAATCCCAGGTCAGGCGCTGCACGCAAAAACCTTGGGCTTTGAACATCCTGTATCAAAAGAGTATCTCCGTTTTGATTCAGACCTTCCTTCTGGATTCCAACGCATTGTGGAGCGATGGCAAACATATGTTTCAGCTGAGAATATTTTTGATGATTCTGAGATAGATTTTCTTGAAGATTAATTTTTAGCATACCTATTTCAATTGTTTTTGTTAACTTCGGCGGCAAGGAAGAACTCATTTTATGGCTTTTCGCTATGATTATTGCTAAAAAATTACTTTCTTCGCTACTTTAATTTTCTAACTGAAAAGGAAAACTTATGTACCGCAATCTAACTATTTGCCTTGTTTTCATTGGTTTTACAATGGTGTCTATTGCCCAAAACAAGTATGTTGTAGAGGCAAACTCTTTTTTCAATAGTCAAAAATATTGTGAAGGCGCTGAAAAGTGTAGTCTTGCCTATACAAAAATGACGCGAAAAGGCGATCAGGCGAAAAAGACCAAAGCTGATATGGCCTTCAAAACTGCAGAATGTTATCGTTTGACCGATCATTTCGTAGATGCCAATGAGTGGTATGACCGTGCATTATTACTGGATTATCAAGATATCAACCCAGAGATTTTCTACTACAATGGAGAAATGCTCCGCATGATGGGTGAGTTTGAAAAAGCGCAAAAAAATTACGAAGAATATTTAAAATTGGTCCCTTCCGACAACCGTGGTGAAGTGGGTATTCAATCGTGCAAGGACAGCAAATCTTTTGTGGCGAATCGCTCACGCCACGTGGTGACCAACCAAACAACCATCAATCTGAAGGAGTACGATATGGCGCCAATGTTTGCCGATCGGAAGGAAACACAGATGTATTTTGCATCTAGCCGCACGGGAAGCACCGGGAATGCAACGGATCCAATTTCATGTGAAAACTACATGGACATTTGGGTGAGTGAGTTGGACAAAAAAGGAAACTGGGGTGAGCCGCGTTTGGCAGATGTTTCTGGGATGATCAACACTGAAGCACACGAAGGTAGTGCGACATTTACTGGAAATGGTAAAATCATGTTCTTTACCCGTTGTCCAAATGAAAACAAACAAAATTTAGGATGTGACATCTGGATGGCTGAATTGAAAGGTAAAACCGAATGGGGTGATACAATGAAATTGAAACTAAAGCCAGATGGAGCGGATAGCATCACTGTTGGGCACCCATGTGTAACGGACGATGGCAAATTCTTGATTTTTGTATCAAACCTTCCAGGTGGATATGGAGGTCGTGACTTGTGGTATTGCGAAATGGACAAAAAGACCAAAACTTGGGGCGCACCGAAGAACATGGGGCCTGAGGTAAATACCAAAGGAAACGAATTGTTCCCGACCTTTGCCAAGAATGGTGATTTGTTATTCTCGTCAGACGGTTTGCCAGGACTTGGCGGATTGGATATCTACAGAGCTAAAAAAGCGGTCGATGCCATGAAGTGGGAAAACCCTTCGAATCTTGGATACCCAATAAATTCTGAAAACAATGATTACAGCTTGTATGAATTGACAGACAGAAAAGGATATTTTACGTCTGAGCGAAAAGACCCTAACGGGAAATTCAATGCAGATATCTACAAATATGAATTGCCTCCAAACCTCTTTGATTTGAAGGTAATTGTATCTGAGGTAGGTAATGCAACGAAGAAATTGGAGGATGTTCGCGTTGTCGTTAAAGGAAGCGACGGTGCAACATGGGAAGGCAAAACAAACAAATCAGGTTCAGTTTTCTGGGACAAGAAACCAAATGCTGACCGTTACATCTTGGAAAACACAGGATATACCATCAATATTTCAAAAACAGGTTACCACGAAAACAAAACAGGTTCATCGTTTACGACAATGGGACTTGATGAGGATCAAAACTTCGTGCAAGAACTTCAGTTGGTGCCAATTAAGCCAATTCGACTTCCAGAGGTACGTTACCCATTGTCTAAATGGACATTTGTCAATGACTCAACAATCAATTCGGATGACTCATTGATGTTTGTTTACAACTTGCTTCAAGAATATCCTGAAATGGTACTTGAGTTGAGCTCACATACCGATGCGCGGGATACAGACAAGCGCAACCAGGTGCTTTCTGAGAATCGTGCTAAAGCATGTTACAAATGGTTGGTTGACAAAGGAATTGATCCTCGTCGTATTGTTCCTGTAGGTAAGGGTGAAGCAATGCCTGCGACATGGATTGATCCAGCAACTGGGCAACCTGTTGTGTTGACTGAAGCATACATCAATCAATTTAAGAAAACAGACCCTGCGAAATTTGAAAAATTACATCAGTTGAATCGTCGCACGGAAGGTCGTGTAATCAACATGTTATTCGATCCGGCTACTGCGCCAGTTGCTCCAGCAACCTACTTGCAGTTCTTGCCGATTCCAAAAAAATAAAAAGTTAAAAAGAATAAGAAGAAAGGTGCTCAAACGAGCGCCTTTTTTTGTATCTTCAAGGTACTTCATACTGCACCTTGAACGAGCACTATCTGCATTTTTTATGGCGTACCAAACGCATCCCTTTTCATCAACTTCGCTTGAGCAATGGTGCGGATTTTCAATTGGTGTCAACGGGTACCTACAATGCCTTCGAAAGTGGACCAGATTTCTCCTGCGCCCAAATCATTATCGATGGCTTACAATGGGTGGGAAATGTCGAAATCCATCTGCGGTCGAGCGATTGGTATGCGCACGGTCATCATCACGACCCCGCCTACCAAAATGTCATTCTACATGTCGTTCTGATTCATGATAAAGAGGTGCTTGTCAAGGGCCAAATTCTGCCAACATTGGAACTGAAATCCATCATTGATTTCGCGCATCTTCAACATCACAAACCCCAAAAAAGGAGCGCTATACCCTGTGCTTCGCTTGTTCGCGCACAGAAAAATCTGCCTTTTTTCTCCATAGCCGCAACAACATTGCCGCAGCGCTTGGCACGTAAATCAGAAACCAAAGGCCCTGCCTTAGGTACATCGGAATGGTTTTACACCCTGCTTGCACGCTCATTTGGAGCTCAGGTAAATGCAGTTCCCTTTGAGCTCATCACGTTACAAGTGCCATGGACCCAACTTTTAGAAATGGATTCCCAACAGCGATTTATTGCGATCATTCAAGCATCAGGACTTTATCCTGCGCTTTCGAATCAGGATTCCATGCTCGAAAATAGTGCGCTCGAACCCTTCTGGTGGAAGCGAAAAGGACAACATGCACCTGCTCAGCCAGAAAAACGACTTGTTCAGTTTGCTGCTTTAGTATCTTATCTGCCTGATGCTTTGTCCTTTGTTCACCTAGATTCACCTCGCTTGGTAAAGTACTTTTCCGAATTGCTTCAAACCGCCTTTTCCCAATATGGCATTCTTCACCATATAAAAAAGTCATTTCTACTGAATACCATACTAATCAATGCTGTAGCGCCTTTGCTTTACCACCACAAGCGCCATACGACAGCATTGGCCTTGGTCCAATCATTAGGTCCCGAAGACAATCACATCACTCGTCTTTTTAAGGATATGGGTGTGTCTGCGCGCAATGCTGGTGAAAGTCAAATGCTCATTGAGCTCCACACGCAGTTTTGCACAGCAAAAAAATGCCTAAATTGCGCTGTCGGAACACAAATCCTCGGTTGATGAAAACGATCCAGAAAATTCTCTTCTTTTTTGAAATGCGCTCTTTTGGTGTATGTTCGTGGTGGGCGCGCAAACTTGGAATAAGCATTTCCAAAGTGAGACTCGGATTTATTTATGCCTCGTTCATCGCACTTGGTTCTCCATTAATCCTCTATTTGGCCATGGCATGGATTCTCGAACACAAACATTTCTTTAAGTTCCAACGAAACCGCAGAACTTCCATCTGGGAGTTATAAAGTGAAAATAGCATCAAATGAGGATTTTAATTACAGGTGCCAATGGATTGCTCGGTCAGAAGATTGTTCGGCAATGCCTGAAGAATAACATCGATTTTTGTGCGACATCAAAGGGAAACAACCGCAATCCAGATTGTCCGGAAGATGCTTATGTGGATATGGACATTACTTCTGAGGAAAGTGTATTGCATGTGTTTGCGCATTACCGCCCAACGCATGTCATACACACCGCCGCAATGACAAATGTTGATCAATGTGAACTCCAACCCGAAGCTTGTAAAAAAATGAATACAGCGGCGGTGGACATCGTTTTTCGCGCAAGCAAATCGATGAACGCTCATTTTCAATTGCTTTCAACAGATTTCGTTTTTGATGGGTTAAAAGGGGATTATGCCGAGGAAGATGCGGTAAATCCGTTGAGTGAATATGCCAAATCAAAAGTGGAGGCAGAAAAAATTGTTTTGACTGACGCTACCACGAATTGGTCGGTGGTGCGAACAATCATTGTCTATGGTGAAGGACATCAGCTCTCCCGGTCAAATATTGTACTGTGGGCCGTCGAAGCGCTTCGCAAAGGAGATCCGTTGAATATCGTAGACGATCAATTTCGCGCGCCCACTTGGGCAGATGATTTGGCCTGGGGCTGTTTAGAAATTTGCCGGAAAAAGGAGACAGGAATTTTTCACCTCTGTGGACCTGAAACGATGTCTATTTATGACTTAGTAACGCGAATTGCGATTTATTTAGGAATTTCCACAGATGGAATCAACCGTGTTCAGACCAATACTTTGACACAGCCCGCTAGGAGACCACCAAAAACAGGGTTTAATTTGTCCAAGTCGCGATCGATCTTGGGGTACGCGCCACAAACACTTGAGGCAACCCTCTCGCGCATGAAGTCAATTTCAAATAAATGACTTATATTCGTCAAAACTAAACTAAACTTACAATGTCAAATACTACATCTGCTGGGTGGGGATCCAGAGTTGGATTAATTCTCGCCATGGCGGGAAATGCCGTGGGTCTTGGAAACTTCTTGCGTTTTCCAGCTCAAGCCATTGAAAATGGTGGAGGCGCCTTCATCATTCCTTACATCGTATGTTTCTTATTGATGGGACTTCCTTTGCTTTTTGTAGAATGGTCCATGGGACGATTTGGAGGCAAATACAAACAACACTCCACGCCATTCATCTTTGACGCAATGGGCAAAGCACCGTATTGGAAATATTTCGGTGTGTTTGGGATTTTCACCAACATCGCTGTTGCAGCGTTTTATTGTTACTTAGAATCTTGGGCACTTTCTTGGGCGTATTATTCGGTAGCAGGCACATTTACAGGAATGTCGCAAACAGAAGTGCAAGCATTTTTTCAAAACTACATTGAACTCGGTACGAGTCATCCGGTAATCTTTTGGTTGATTTGCTTGTTGATGAATACATGGATTTTATCACGCGGACTTAGTGGAGGAGTAGAGAAGGTGGCGAAAATTGGAATGCCATTGTTGATCCTTTTCGGATTGATTTTGGGGATCACTGGTATTTCGTTACAAGCTTCCCCGAATGGTGCAATCAATGATGGTGTTGTTGGATTGAACTATTTGTGGAACCCTGATTTTAGTTCCATTTGGAGCTTCGATGTATGGGTAGCCGCTGCGGGACAAATCTTTTTCACCCTTTCCCTGGGGATGGGAAGTATTCATTGCTATGCTTCCTATTTAAATTCAAAAGATGATGTTGCCCTCAATGCGATGTCTGCTGGATGGATGAATGAGTTTGTAGAAGTGGTGCTCGGTTCCATGATTATTATCCCGATATCCATTGGTTATCTTGGAATTGAAGCGGTCACAGACATGGTTTCCGGCGGTTCTGGTCTCGGGATCGGATTTGCTGTGTTGCCGAAGTTGTTTGCCGATTGGGGAGCATTTGGCGTAGTCGCGGGGTTAATGTGGTTTGGTTTGCTGTTCTTTGCAGGAATTACCTCCTCACTCGCTATGGGTACTCCGGTAATGGGCTTCTTAGACGATAATTTTGGCATTCGCCAATCGAGAGGGGCTTGGATTTTTGGAGGGATTATTTTAATCCTCGGTTTACCATGTGTATTGAGTCAAGATGCCTTCAATGAATTCGATTATTGGGCGGGAACGATTGCTTTGGTCATCTTTGCCTTGGTTGAAATTGTGCTGTTTGCATGGGTATTTGGTATGGAAAAAGGTTGGGCTGAAATCAATGCGGGTGCCGACATTAAGGTGCCGAAGATCTTTAAGTTTATCATTCAATATGTGTCACCAGTTTTTTTATTGGTCGTATTCATCGGAGCAATTCCTGGAATTGTTGAAAATGCCACCAAGGATACGTCTTTCTATGGGTGGATGGCACGCTTCCTTCTACTCGCACTTTTCGCAATGATTTGTGTATTTGTCTACATTGCATCAAAACGAAACCAATCCTCTAAATTGTACTAATTATGGAAACTCCAGCATTGATCTTAGTCATTGTCGTGTGGTCTAGTGTGACGCTCATCACAGGGTATTTCTTTTACAAGGTGTTGACCTTGCCGAAACATCCCGAACCAGATTCTTTCCACGACAACGACGAAACAGAAAATTAACAACGAATGAAACCACTCTTCAAAATCAGATTCCTAAGGGAGTCTCTGTGTTCTTGTATGTTAATTTTTTTGCCGCGCTCCTTACCGTTGAAAGGCAAGTGAGGCATGGAAAATCAAGACAAATTCTACGTTTCTAAACGCAACCGTCAAGGAATATATGCCTTGATTTGTATTGGCTTGTGCATTGTGTTCCTTCCGCGGCTAATGGAATGGATTTCCCCACCGTCCGAGATCAGTATCGAAGCGAGAGAAATGGATCGGCTAAAATCAGCATTTCAGAAAAATCGATTCAAGGTCAAAAAAAGTTACGAAAAACGAAACAAGTACCGCATTCCACCAAAGGCATTTGACCCGAATACCTATTCTTTAAAGGATTGGATGTATGTGGGACTGTCGGAAAAACAAGCAGCTGTTGTGATCCGCTTCAGTGCGCGAGGAATTCGTTCGGACGACGAATTGGCGAAGATTTTTGTCATGCCTAAGGCCTTGTTCGAGCAGATTAAAGATTCAACATTTTACACTGGAAACAACAATGAACCCAAGCATGAAACGTCGGCTTCAACGAAAAGATCTGAGCCGTTTGTCGTAGAATTGAATGGGGCATCCCAAGAACAGCTCGAGAAAATCCCCGGAGTTGGCCCATTTTACGCAAAGAACATTATACGGTATAGAGAACGATTGGGAGGATTTACACGAAAGGAACAATTGCTAGAGGTATGGAAAATGGAAGAAACCAAGTATGGGGAAATTGAACGTTTTATTTCGGTTGATTTAGGGGCCATCCGAAAAATTAATTTGAATACCGCCACTGCTGAAGAATTGAAAGCTCATCCTTATTTCACTTGGAACATAGCGAACTCCATTCTTAAAATACGCACCCGTTTAGGGGGATTTAAATCAGTCGAAGAGATCAAGGAATCAATTTTGGTGACCGAAGAAGTGTTCATCAAATTGAAACCGTATGTATCTTTGTGACATGAATCTGCAAGAACGACTGATAAGTACCATCCGCGATGTGCCGGATTTCCCGAAAGAAGGGATCATGTTTAAGGACATTTCAACCATTATGCTCGACCCCAAATTGTCTGTGGATGTGCTCGACCATTTGGTGGAGATCTATAAGGATCAAGAGCTTGATGCTATCGCTGGGATCGAAAGCCGTGGTTTTTTATTTGGCTACCCCCTTGCGATGCGTCTGGGTTTGCCCTTTATTCTTCTTAGAAAAAAAGGAAAATTACCCTACAAGAAGATAACTTACGAATACGATTTGGAATATGGCAGCGCCGCCATTGAAATGCACATTGATGCCATTCAGCCCGGACAGCGCGTGCTTATTCATGATGATTTATTGGCGACAGGTGGATCTGCTGCCGCTGCTGCCGAACTGATTCAGCACTGTGGGGGTAAGGTCGCGGGATTCAATTTTTTAGTTTCCCTGGATTTCCTCCATGGCGATGATAAACTAAAAGTCTATTCCGACAAAATAGCTAACTTAGTCCGCTTTTAAAAAACAAACAAAAACGAATTCAACCCTTCAGCTATGAACTTTGAACTGGATGAAAATCAAAAAATGATTGCACAAATGGTGCGTGATTTTGCTGAAAAGGAAATTAGACCGAACATGAAAAAATGGGACGACGAGGAATATTTTCCTGTGGAGACCATGAAAAAATTGGGCGAACTAGGTCTGCTTGGAATTTATATTCCAGAAGTTTATGGAGGTTCTGGGTTTGGGTATCACGAATATGCAACAGCGCTTATGGAACTGGGGCGTGTTTGTGGCGGAATTGGCTTAAGCGTGGCGGCGCACAATTCACTGTGCACAGGTCATATTTATTACCACGGTTCGGAAGAGCAAAAACAAAAATACCTACCAAAATTAGCCAGTGGCGAATTTATTGGGGCTTGGGGATTAACGGAGCCAAACACAGGTTCCGATGCTATGCGCATGAAAACGACAGCCGTGAAAGAAGGCGACCATTGGGTAATCAATGGTGCGAAAAACTGGATTACACATGGCTTGTCAGGCGATGTAGCAGTGGTTTTGGTGCGAACGGGTGAATTACTCGACAGCAATGGAATCACGGCTTTTATTATCGAGAAAGGTACTCCGGGATTCTCTGCGGTAAAAATCAAAGAAAAATTTGGTGTGCGGGCAAGTGAAACCGCAGAATTGATCTTCGACAATGTGCGCGTACACGAAAGTCAAGTCATTGGTCAAGTTGGTCAAGGTTTCAAGCAGGCGATGCAAATTCTAGACGGTGGCCGAATTTCGATTGCGGCATTGAGCTG
>CANGIC010000037.1 GCA_947453795.1 Flavobacteriales bacterium | reverse complement strand
TTCGACCCCGATGGGGTCAATATGTTAACGGATATTAACCAAATGTTATGGAAGGTTTTTGAAATATTAGAATAGCTTATCAAAACGCGTTTTGAACGCGCTGTAAAATGAAAAACCCCGACTTTAAAAAGTCGGGGTTCCTTTTGTGACCTCTGAGGTCGAGAAATCTAACTTTTATAGGGATTTGGATACACTTTTGGAGTGGATTGATTCCAATGATATTTCTAATTAAAGTGTGGGTTTGAGCGTGAGAGCGAAGAGAAACAGAGTGGAGTGAACCGCTCTCGCTTTTCACTCTCACTCTGTTTTTGTGATCCCGAAAGGATTCGAACCTTTGACCTTCGCCTTAGAAGGGCGTTGCTCTATCCAGCTGAGCTACGGGACCGAAGTAATCTAAAAAAAACATCAAAAAAAAAGGGGGATGATCGCTCATCCCCCACGTCGGGGCGGCAGGATTCGAACCTGCGACCTCCTGGTCCCAAACCAGGCGCGATGACCGGACTACGCTACGCCCCGAGCTAATCATCTTTTTATTTCAACTACCCCCGAATCGTTTTCCGAAAGGCGAGTGCAAAAGTAAGCATTTTCTTGACTTTTACAAATAATCTTTGACGAACATTTTGGTAAACATTCAATCTTGCGGTGGGAGCGGGATTCGAACCCGCGGTACAGTTACCCGTACGTCAGTTTAGCAAACTGGTGGTTTCAGCCACTCACCCATCCCACCGAAGTGTTCAATGAACTAGGGGGCAAAAATAGTAAAACCCTTGATAAGTCAAAGTGAAAATCACGAATAATTGCGAAAACTTTCGTCAAATGAACCACATCATGGACATTTTCAAAAGTTGAAACCCAGCAAGCAGCACCCAAAGCAAATGAAGTGGCGCCTGTGGCTTCCAAATGATGGAAACAATCGCCATTCCACTCAAAGCAATGATTTCAATAACAGGATCGTAAGGAAAACTGCCGAAAATCAATAAACAAGGGAAGAGGATTGTCCAACTGCGTTTGACATCTTCCTTGATCAATGTGCGCAGACTAATCGTCATCCAGATGAGCGTACCAATCAAATTACCTAGCTTAAATACATCAAGCCAAATTCCGTGATACAAAAGCTCCCAAGCATCGTGGTCGATAAATAAAGACCAAAAGAAGGTGGATGCCAATAGACCAAAAATAGCGGTCAAAAAGACGGTAAGAATTAGCAGTCGCTGTTTGCGGTAATGCCACCACATGAATTGACAACTCACAATTAAGAACACTACCTCATTCAATGGGAAAGGGTAGATGAAATTTCCGAACTCAAGGAAGACGAGAAAGGCAAATCCAATCAAGGTCAATATGGACAAAAGAACAGTTCGTTCTTCGCGAATCATTTTTTCTTGGACAATGCTTCTTCGATGTAATCGAAAGTGGATAAAATCACTGGCTTACCGTCAACAACAGCGATGTCGTGCTCAAAGTGTGCACTCGGCATTCCATCTGCGGTCACAATCGTCCAATTGTCATCCAATTGAACCACTTTCTCGGTGCCCATATTGATCATCGGTTCAATGGCGATGGTCAATCCATCCTGAATCTTCTTACCACGACCTCTGCGGCCATAATTAGGCACTTGCGGGTCTTCATGCAAGGTTTTTCCTAAGCCATGTCCAACAAGGTCGCGTACAACGCCGTACCCATGATTCTCCGCGTGCTGCTGTATCGCCCAACCAATGTCTTCAATGCGATTACCTGAGATACACTGTTCAATACCTAAGTACAAACATTCCTTGGTCACTTGCAGCAATTTTTTTACCTCTGGCTTGACATTCCCAACCTCGAAGGTATAGGCATGGTCACCGTAATATCCTTTGTACACCGACCCACAGTCAACGGAAACGACATCTCCATCTTCAAAAGGTCGATCGGTGGGTAATCCATGAACGACTTGTTCATTGACAGAAATCAAAAGTGTACTTGGACAGCCATACAATCCTAAAAAACCAGGTATAGCATTTTGCGAACGGATATACTCCTCAGCAAGTTGATCCAGAAATTTAGGCGTTACTCCAATGGCAATGTGTTCAGCCACTTTTCCAAGTGTTCGACTCACTACCAATGCGGCTTCACGCATGATGGCAATCTCGTCTGCTGTTTTATAAATGATCATATTCCGATTGAAAATCCCCACGCCAGTCCTGTGCTTTCAACGATCAGCGTTGAACGGTTGGAAGAATTAAGAAAGTACTTCTTTCACTAGGTCAGCTGCTTCTTGAAGCAACACGGCTGAATGTACATTCAATCCAGACTCATCAATCAATCGTTTCGCTTCTACAGCGTTTGTTCCTTGAAGACGAACGATAATTGGCACTGGAATATTCCCCATGTTTTTGTACGCATCAACAACACCTTGAGCGACACGGTCACATCGAACGATACCTCCAAAAATGTTAATCAAGATGGCTTTTACATTAGGGTCTTTCAAGATGATATGGAATGCTTTCTCAACACGCTCAGCATTGGCAGTTCCTCCAACATCCAAGAAGTTTGCTGGATTTCCTCCAGACAACTTGATAATGTCCATGGTTGCCATTGCCAATCCAGCTCCGTTCACCATACATCCAACATTACCATCTAATTTCACGAAGTTCAACCCTGCAGCATCTGCTTCAACTTCTGTTGGATCTTCTTCCGAAGTATCTCTCATCGCGGCATAATCAGGGTGACGGAACAATCCGTTTCCATCCAATGTTACTTTCGCATCTACTGCAATGATTTTATTGTCAGACGTTTTCAATACAGGATTGATTTCAAACATCGATGCATCAATTCCTTCGTACGCACTGTACAACGAAACAACAAACTTTGTCATTTGCTTGAATGCCTCACCTGAAAGTCCTAAGTTGAATGCAATCTTGCGCGCTTGAAATCCTTGGATACCAACACGGGGATCAATTACTTCTTTGTAGATTAATTCTGGGGTATGTTCAGCAACATGCTCGATGTCCATTCCACCTTCAGTAGAATAAATGATGACGTTGCGTCCTTTTTCACGGTCTAACAACACAGACATGTAGAATTCAGATGTTTCTGATTCCCCAGGGTAGTAAACATCCTGTGCGATCAGCACTTTGTTCACTTTTTTCCCTTTTCCGTTTGTTTGCAAGGTAACGAGGTGTCCGCCAAGAATTCCCTTTACTTTCTCTTCAACGTGATCGATCCCTTTTGCAAGGACAACCCCATGAGATCCGGTTTCTTCAACAGTTCCTTTTCCACGTCCACCAGCATGGATTTGCGCTTTCACGACGTACCAGCTTGTGCCAGTTTCTTCTGTCAACTTTTTTGCTGCTGCTACTGCATCTTCAACTTTGTCAACAACGACGCCTTCTTGGATAGCGACTCCATAGCTTTTTAGGATTGATTTCCCTTGGTATTCGTGTAAGTTCATCTGTTTTATTTTTGCGTTGTAAAAGTAGGATTTTTATCTTCAATAATTCGTTCTGTGGAGAATACTTTTTTCGTTAAGAACGCATATTTTTCCATGAGCTACTTATTTCCCGTGATGCATATTCTTTGGCGTGTCGATCTTGAATGGAATCCCAAATTTGATCGATGCTGTGTTGTAAGGCGTCATGCTCCTCTTGCATGGCTGAATGCATGATTTTTGGGTCGCTGAAATAATGCTTCACAAAGTTAGTGTCGAAATGCCCACTGCGGAAAGCGTCGTGTTTTAATACATATTTCCCAAAGTCTAAGGTTGTTTTAATGCCCGAAATTTGATAGTCATCAATCGCTTTCAACATGCGCTCTATGGCCTTTTCTCGGGTAGGGCCCCAAGTGACAAGTTTGGCAATCATCGGGTCATAATAAATCGGAATGTCCATACCTTCCAAAAACGCATCGTCTACACGCACATGATTTCCTGATGGAATACGGTAGCGTTTTAATGTGCCGATATCAGGTGTAAAACCGTTCAATGTATCTTCTGCATACACACGCACTTCTATAGCATGACCGTGAATGGTAAGTTCATCTTGAAGCTTTGGCAATCGTTCTCCACGCGCAACGCGCACTTGCCATTCAACGAGGTCCAGTCCAGTAATTTCTTCAGTAACGGGGTGTTCTACCTGAAGTCGGGTATTCATTTCCAAGAAATAGAAATTCATATTTGCATCGATGAGGAATTCAACTGTTCCCGCCCCTTCGTAGTTGCATGCTTTGCACACCGCCACGGCCGATTCGCCCATTTTTTGACGAAGTTCAGGCGTTAAAATGGCACTTGGTGCTTCCTCGACAACCTTCTGGTGTCTGCGCTGAATGGAACATTCCCGTTCAAACAAATACACGGCATTCCCATGCTGGTCGGCAAAGACTTGGATTTCAATATGTCTAGGTTTATCGACGAATTTTTCAATAAACACGGCATCGTCCCCGAAGGATGATCGCGCTTCATTTTGTGCCATGCGCATTTGCTCGATGAAATCTTCAGAGCGTTCAACGAGGCGCATCCCTTTGCCGCCACCACCTGCTGAGGCCTTAATGAGAATGGGGTACCCAACTAACTCTGCAATTTTTATTGCTTCATTTACATCAGTAATAGCGCTATCTACACCCGGCACCAATGGTACATTGTAACTTTTTACCGCTTGTTTCGCGCTGAGTTTGTCTCCCATGACATCCATAGATTCAGGAGATGGACCAATGAGTTTCATGCCAGCTTCTTTCACTTTTCGCGCAAAATCTGCATTTTCAGAAAGAAATCCGTACCCGGGATGAATTCCATCAACGTTCAAGTCCTTGCAATATTGAAGAATCACATCTTGCCGCAGATAACTCTCTGACGAAGGACTTGGTCCTACATAAACGGCTTCATCGGCTTCCAAGACATGGGGTGCTGTTCGATCGGCATCAGAATATATGGCCACTGTGGCAATATTCATGCGTTTTAAAGTGCGAATCACACGACGGGCAATCTCCCCACGGTTAGCTATCAATACTTTTTTCATACGGCGAATGTCAATATTTTGAAGGTATAAACAAAGGGATTAGATCACGAATTTTTCTCTTTCCGAAGTCGAAGTATGGAACCACTGTCACCGACTTGTGGAACAGAAGTTTGACGTCTTTTTCGTTTAATCGGGAATTTTTTATTTTGCTTCGAACGGAAAATATCTAAGAAATACTGCCCGATTTTAAAGTTTTGCCAGGTATCAAAATCTTCTTGGTAATGCAAACCTGCACCTTGGCTAAAAGGACCTAAGTTTTTGTCCTGAATAATGCTGTAGTCGTTCGACTCGTTGAAGACATTGATACGGAATGTGCCGCTTTCATTGATTAAATATTCCAAACTTACATCTCCGATGAGTGCGCTTTGTCCTTGCTGCTGCTGTGCGCCTGAACTGTTTTCTACACCGAAAGATCCTGTAAATATGAGTCGGTCGTCAATAAATCCTTTTTTAATTCCAAATTCAAATGAACTCTCACCTGTGTTTTGGTCGGCGTCGAGGTTGACATTCATTTTGTAATCTTTCGATACTTTGTCAAGGATGGAGTTGATTTGGTTGGATGCAAGGTCCATTGCGGTTGAACTACCCGATGCTGCCGAACCTTTGAGCGGTTGAAATTTCTTCAACAACATCAAAGAGAAGAACTGCCGATTCAATTCGTCTTTATCCCCTGTAATTCGATCGATGAGTGCTTTACCTGTTTCATCGGCTTTGGGTGCTTTGATGTTAAATCCAATGGTTGGCTTTAATAGACTTTCTTTTAAGCTGAGGTAACAATAGATGTCTTGTTGATTCCCTTTGCTATTGCCTTGCAGCTGATCCGGAGAAATTTCATTGATGTTGGCTTTTACAATCAGATAGGTATTCAAGTCGATGTTCGCTGTGTAAGGATCTCCCGTCCAAGTGATTGTTCCTCCTTCTTCGACATAAAATTTCTGTTTTACACTTCCCATCGCAAAATTGTAAAGCCCATTTTTTACTCGGAAACTACCTTCCATGGATAAATCGCCAAGGTTGTCGAGCTGCATGCCAATATCTCCAGAACCCGTTGCATTAATTTCATCGCCCGATTGATCATTGAAGATGATTTTTAACTTCGCATCAGGCGTAACTCTAAAGTTTAAATCGAGCGAAACGCCTGAAAAATTGATTTTTGGTTCTGCACCATTACCTTGTGAACCCTTGGTTTTGAACCGTATAAATGACTCTTCCTCTGTTATTTCCGACACACCGAACATCGGGAAGTAAATCCGGGTTCCTTTTTCCGTTTTGATGTCTACGGTAATTTCTAGGTTGTCCGTGTAACCGAAGATATTGGCGGTTCCGGTTCCGTATGCTTTTCCATAATAGGTATCTCCTTCTTTAAAGTTGGTGTTCAATACCAAGAATTTCTGTAAAGGAAGTGGTCCATTTTTACCTCGGGCATAGTAGTCTTGCTCGAGGTCGAATTGCAAGTCGAAGTTCCAATCTTTGTATTGATTGTGATAGACTGACCCGATGAGTGAACCTGTGTTTCCTTCCTCATCTTTTACGGGCATGTTGTCGATGTAGAATCCATATTCATCGGCAGATATTTTACCGTTGAACCCGAAATTTACGCCCAACATCTCCATTTTTGCATTTCCATCTATGAGTTTCAATGATCCGTCGAGTTTCGGGAAATCGGGAGTTCCACTTACACGTAGTTTTCCGTCTAGCTTCCCACGGATATTGCTCACGACATCAGCATCAAGAAAGGCATTGGCAAAACGAATGTCTGTTTCTTCAAACACCAAATCGAGTTCAATGTTTTCTGCTTTCCGTTCGGTGAAATAATGTCCTTCAAAGACAAATGTTTCATGTCCCCGATAAATCAAGTCCCCATTCATTGCAATACTTTGTGACGCTTTGTTCCACCCGGATTGTGCATAAATGTCTCCCACTTCTTGATTGTTCAAATAAAGTCCCTCCACGCTGATATCGCCCAAATAGGTGAGGTTCTCATAAGGGTTTGAAATGTATCCCCAGCTGTTTAAGGAGCCCTTTAGATTCATCTCAGCCCCCAATAATTCCCCCAATTCGCCAAGGTCAAGGTCATGTACTTTGAAGTTCAATCTGTCTGCATCGTTTCGGGAAATACAACCATCAATACTAACGAACTGGTCTTTCTTAGAGCCACTTGCTTCGTTATTCTTTTGCAGTTTTAATTTCGAAATGTGCACATCGCGGTCGGTAATCAATATATCCGATTGGTTTTCAATGTCCCAGCGCATGTCGTTGATGCTGAAGTAAGAGGGCTCGAGCACAAAATTGATGTGATTGCTGCTGACTATGGTTGTTTTCCAAGCAATGTCCGTTTCGTTTTTTGTTCCTTTGTTCCAAGTGAGATCGGATGTTAATCCGGTCTTCCCACCGGTGGTGTTGAACCTCACATTGTCCAAGGAAATGCTGTCTTTGTATTGAAATTGCTTTAGGGAGTAAATGGCTTGAATTTCTGTCGATGTCATGGCTTGTTTCAAATCAATCCCTCGAAATGTAAAGTCTTGATAGTGGATTTCTGGAGAAATAAAATCCATGGTAAAACTTTCCGTCTTTCCGCTGTAATTCCCAATCAGGACAGATTTTGGTGCAATCGAAAGTTCTGGAACAAAGATGGCCAAGAAGTCTTTCGTGTCCTTGGTGGTAAGGTTGTATGAAAAATTACTTTTCGTGCTATTCACTTTTTTGGCGTTGCCGCTTGCCGCTACAATCGAGGGGAAAACTTTTTCAAACTGCCTCATGAAATCATCAACAAGGGTAGAAAAATCAATTTTTCCAGTTAGTGTGATGTCGGCAATTGGACTTACAATGGAAAATTTATCCTCTGCAGTTGAACGCGTCACCGTAACATCAATATCCGGCAGTTGTATTTCATTGCTCCCCTCCTTGTACAACAATCCCTTCATCTTCACATTACCGGCCATTGTATTGGCTTCCTTGCCGTAGATATCGATAACGAATTTTGTTTTTAAGCTGGTACTGTCACGTTCCGCGATATGCAATTTACTGAGAAGGGCTTTCTTCAAATCAATGGTGAATGACATGTGTTGATTGTCAGCAAAATCAATAAAGCCATCGTATTCTAAATCCAGGTTGTCGTCTTTTACATCAATCTTGGCGGTGAACAAATTGTCAGCAAAACTACCTTCCTGCACAATGATATTGGTGTAAGCATAGTCAAGGTAGTCAAAGCGGTTTACATTTCCGGTTATTTCGGTGAAATGAATGTCTGCCAAAGAAAATGCTTCACCCGTTAAGAAGAAAGTACCATCCACAACGCCCAAGCTTCTGTTGTCAAGAAACTGTCCGAGCTGGAATTGTTCCACCTTCACATCGTATTCACTGGCTTCTGAGTGTTGGAAAAGGAAGGAGTTATTTGCAAAGTTTTGGGTAAACATAATCCCGTTGTCCATGCGCACGGTGCCAAGTTTTGTATTCAACTTGTCCGTGGAAACTACAAATTGGGAGTAAAATCCGTCCAAACGCAAATCGATGGCTTCAAAATAGCCCAAGCGTTGCAAAATTTTATCGAAGGACAAGTACTTTTCGGCTGAACCATTTGGCATTTTTATTTTTTGCAAGTCATTCAAAGAAATGAAGGCATAATCAAGCTTTTCGGAGAAAAAGGCACGTTTTAAATTTCGGAAATCCGGCAAATTGACGGTGCCTCTAAGTACAGTGCGTTTTCCTGTTTTTAGTTGGAGGCCAGCAATTTTCAGATCCTTGATGTGCTTGGTGACATCCGCCTTTATGTCAATCACTTGATCCATTCCCCATAGGGCAGTAGCGAAATAAGAAACATCTTTTAAGCTCACCGTGCTTTTCGCCAATCGTGCGTCAAAAGTTACTTTATCCACAAATTCGCTCATGTCGGCGTAATCGTTCATCAATAAATTGAGCTTGGGTGCCTTGATGTCAGAATCGTCCGTTTTTATGATCACGGAGGATAGCAAAATCCCTTTTGGACTCACATTGACCAGTGCACTCAGTTGATTTAGTTTAAACCCAGACTGCTCTTGCGCACTGAAAGACTGGATGTTCGCCAGAATTTTCCCATTAACAATGCGAAAGGCCTGAGTGCTTAAATTCACGTGTCTGAAGTCCAAATGGTCGAAATCAATTCCTTCCGCATCGTGTTTTTGTCGATGGTCGGTGTATTTAAAATTTACGTCGGTAAGTTGCAGTGATCTTAGTGACACCGCCATTGGCTTCGATTTGGATGGCTTGTCGCTTTTGAAGTAGTCGATGATAAATTGGAAATTGAATGCGCCTGTTTTTTTGTCTCTGGATAAATGAATTACTCCACCGTCAAGTTCAGCTTCACCCAAGTCAAGCTCATTTTTCTTTAAATCGAGTTTATCAAGCGTCGCATAAATGGTGTGAATGGAGGCCAAGGTGTCTTTTTCATGGTCCAAAACGAGCACATCATCCAAGGCGACACGATCGATGAAAATGATGGAAACTGAACCTACTTCAACGCGGGTATTCCATTCCTTTGAAAGAAATGCCGCTGCTTTTTTTGCCAAATAGGTTTGGACAGGTGAGGTGCGAATGGCAAAGGCAAAGGCAATCAACAGAATGAGAATCCATTCAAAAGAAATCCCAAGTGTTCGGCCAATTATTTTAAGTAATTTTGTCATTCGCAACACAAATTTACTGAAAGTTGAGTCAAAAAGAGGTAATCATCTTAGGTATTGAGTCATCTTGTGACGATACATCCGCTGCAGTACTTAAAAATACGGCCATTTTGTCGAATGTAACCGCAGGACAAAAGATCCATGAACAGTACGGAGGGGTAGTGCCAGAGCTTGCTGGACGTGCACATCAGCAGAACATTGTTCCTGTGGTGGATGTGGCGCTGCAAAAAGCAGGAATTTCCTTGTCTGATGTGGATGCCATTGCGTTTACCCGCGGTCCTGGCTTGATGGGCTCTCTGGTTGTAGGGACAAGTTTCGCGAAAGCACTTTCACTTGGATTGAATATCCCCATAATCGATGTCAATCACATGATTGGTCATGTTTTGGCGCACTTTATCGACGATGAAAACAAACCCAAGCCTTCCTTTCCTTTTCTTTGCTTAACCGTTTCTGGAGGACACACGCAAATTGTACTGGTGGAGAGTCATTTGAAGATGAAGGTAATCGGAAGTACCATCGATGATGCAGCGGGTGAAGCGTTTGATAAAGCTGCGAAACTATTGGGTTTTCCTTATCCTGGTGGTCCATTAGTGGATAAACATGCTCAGCTCGGTGATGCCACAAAATTCAAGTTTTCGAAGCCCAATATTCAAGGGTACGATTTCAGCTTTAGTGGTTTGAAAACATCCATTTTGTATTTCTTGCAAAAGGAAACGGCAAAGAATTCAGATTTCATTTCGGAGCATTTAAATGATTTGTGTGCCTCCATTCAAGCAACGATCATTGAGATTCTCCTGAAAAAAATGATAAAAGCGGCGAGTGAGTTAGGCATAAAAGAAATCGCCATTGCAGGTGGTGTTTCTGCGAATAGTGGCTTGAGAAATGCCATCAATCAGGCAGGCGAGAAGCACGGATGGAAGGTGTATATCCCACGATTTGAATACTGCACCGACAATGCGGCGATGATTGCCATAACGGGGAAATACATGTTTGACAAAGGGATTTTTGCTGATCAGACCATTGCTGCAACGGCTCGTTATTCCATTTCAGAAGTTAACATTGACTGATGTCTTTTAACAGGATTTTAACGAACTTTTTGAAAGTCGCGTTAAATTTCTCAATGCATTGTGTATTTTTGAGCAACACGAAAAACATGAGACTTTCCATTTTATTTGTTCTGTTTACCCTGCTGTCGCTAACTGGTTTTTCCCAAAAGGAAATTTCTTGGAATGTAGTTTACAATGCAGACAATCAAACGATTGAATTTACTGCGTCAATAGCGAAAGGGTGGCATTTGTACAGTCAACACATTGCTGATGGTGCAGGTCCTGTGGCTACTTCTTTTGCCTTTAGCGAGTTGAATGGGGTAAAATTAAATGGTAAAGTTGAAGAGCCAGAATCCATTCGAAAGTACGATCAAAGTTTTGAAGCAACGTTGAACTTCTTTGAAGGGAAAGTAACCTTCACGCAGCCTATTTCTAAAACAACAAAAAGCGCAGCAACAATCACAGGAACAATTACTTACATGCTGTGTAACGATACCATGTGTCTTCCTCCTGTTGACGTGCCATTCACTATTGAAATTCCGAATTAATCCCATTTGACATGACCATTTTTCGCGCACTATTCTCGGTACTTTTCGTTTTATTGACGGCAAATGCCATTTCTCAAACCATTGAATTTCCTGAAGATAAGGTGAAATGGTCTTTTTCTGTGGAACAAGACGGAGATGTTGCATTTATCGTTGCTAAAATTAAAATCGTTGAACATTGGCATATAAGCGCGGCCAAGTTGCCGAAGGGAAGTTTTGGTTTTCCAACAAGTTTGGAATTGAAAAAAGGTCCTCAGTTTTCTATTGAGGGCGGCGTAGTTGAACCAAAACCAATTCAGGTTCATGATGACCTAGCGGATGAGGACATCGCTTATCATGAGGGAAGTTTTCAGCTGAAAAGAAAGATCAAAGTTCTTTCTGAGAAGGATTTTGAAGTTAGTGGAACATTCGCCTTTCAAACCTGTAATGAGGTGACATGTTTGCCCGACATGACAGTTCCTTTCAAAGTGAAGGTTAAGGGAGCGATTGCTACAAATGATGCCAAATCTGATACGACCGCACGCTCTGGCTCAAAATCTTCCGTGGATTCTGATACGAAAACAGATGAAAAATCAGACGGAAAAGAAAAAAAATCCGAGCGTCGTTCGCTTTGGGCAACGTTCATTATTTCGTTTTTAAGTGGTCTTTTAGCGCTCTTTACACCCTGTGTATTCCCAATGGTGCCAATGACGGTGAGCTTTTTTACAAAACAAAGCAAGACGAAGGCGAAGGGTATTCGCAACTCCTTGATTTTTGGGATATCAATTATCTTGATTTACATCGTACTAGGAACTGCTGTAACCGCAATTTTTGGAGAAGAGGCATTGAATAACATGTCGACGGATCCAATCTTTAACCTTGTTTTCTTTATCATTCTCATCATTTTTGCCATCTCCTTCTTGGGCGCATTTGAAATTCGGCTACCGAGTAAATGGGTCAACAAGGCGGACCAAAATGCGGATCGCGGTGGATTGATTGGCATCTTCTTTATGGCGCTTGCCTTGGCTTTGGTGTCCTTCTCTTGCACAGGTCCAATTGTTGGAACGCTCATCGTTGAGGCAGCGCGTCAAGGTGGAATTACACCAATCATCGGAATGTTTGGTTTCTCATTGGCGCTTGCAATTCCATTCGGTTTATTTGCTGCTTTCCCAGCTTGGTTAAATACACTTCCAAAATCTGGAGGATGGTTGAATAGCGTAAAGGTGGTGCTTGGATTCTTGGAGTTGGCACTTGCCTTTAAATTCTTGTCCAATGCAGACATGACTTGGGATGCACACCTGCTCGAACGCGAATTATTCCTAGCCGTTTGGATCGCTATTTTCGGAGTTTTGACGCTCTATTTATTTGGAAAAATCAAAATGCCGCACGATAGTCCAGTGGATAATCTTTCGGTTGGACGCGTATTACTCGGTACGACTACCTTATTGTTTGTAATCTACATGATTCCAGGAATGTGGGGGGCTCCATTGCAAATTATCAGTGCCTTCCCTCCTCCATTGGAATACAGTGAATCTCCTCTTGGAGTAGGTGGCGGAGGCGGCGCAGCTTCGAGCGAAGCAGGTCCAGAAGGTACTGTTCGTGGTCCTCAAAACTTATGGGTTTTCCACGATTATGATAAGGCCCTGGCCTATGCGAAGGAGGTAAATAAGCCCTTGTTTGTAGATTTCACGGGAATCAATTGTGTGAATTGCCGCAAGATGGAACAAAAGGTGTGGGGGGAAGATGGCATCATTGAGTCCTTGAAAAATGATGTAGTGATTGTTTCCTTACATGTAGACGAACGAAAAGCGTTACCGAAGAAGGAACAAGGTGAATTTAAAGTTGCTGGACGTAAAATGACCGTACGCACAACTGGTGATAAATGGAAGCTGCTGCAAATTAAGCGGTATAATATTCTTGCACAGCCCTATTATGTGATGCAAGATCCAAATGGAAAAGATCTTTCCAATGGTTCTGCTGACTTCGAACATACGAGTGATCCGAAGGATTTCAAGAAGTGGCTCGACGCTGGAATCAGCGAATTTTCGAAGAATAAATAGGATTTTTACACCCTTGCTAAGTAGAACTACGTAGTGCACGTAGTAGTATACGCTGAAACTCACATGCTTTAAAGGAAGAAGGTTGATTTGTTTGAAATAGATGTCGTTGCTTTGTTGAAAGAAAAACACAGACATTATGAAAACGGCAAATTTTTCCTCAGCAATTTTCTTCATTCTCTTCACTGCTTTTGCATGGACTGCATCCGCAAAGGAAATGACGCTTAACCTTACCAAACAAGATGTTTCTTGTTTCGGACGTAAGGATGGGGCAATCTCACTTAACATCACAGGCGGTGTGGCACCGTACGCAATCGTATGGAACAATGGAGCAACAACAGCTTCTCTTTCTGGATTGGCGAAAGGTGAGTATTCTGTTACCGTAACTGATGCGAAAGGTCTGAAAGCAGAAGCGCAGTCGGTAATTGAAATGCCAAAACCGTTGATGTTGTATTACGACATGGACGAAGCGACATTCGTTGACGCTTTGAATGGCAGCATGAATGCGAAAATCGTTGGAGGTACTCCTTGGTCAGCGGATAAAGCACCGTTCTACTTCATTCGCTTGAATGGTAATGCAAACTTCACTGATCCAACATCAATGACAGATGGTCTATACGCCATGACTGTTGAAGATGCGAAGGGTTGCAAATTGAATGTAAAAGTTAATGCAGACTTCGAAGTGCTTGGTGAGCAAGCTCAAATCTCGGAAAATCCTGAAATTAACGCCGAATATGGTACAATACATTTCATGTTGAATGCACCGCAGCATTCATATAACAGCAGCTCAGTGCCCATGGATCTTGGAAAACTTTAATCCAAAAGAAAATAGAAAATACTGTCAGAAGGCCCCGGTTCATCCGGGGTTTTTTGCTGGATAAAAACGAGAGTTTTTCTATATTTACGGAGTGAATGATTTTCTAAAAACCCCCATCGAGTTCTTGAAAGGTGTCGGTCCACAACGGGCCGAACTCCTCCGTCAGGAATTGGGAATTCACACCTTTTCTGATCTTCTTCATCATTTTCCGTTTCGTTACATCGACCGTTCGCGTTATGTCACCGTATCGGAATTGTCGACTATGGAAACGGCTGCACAACTTCGAGGACGAATCATTGCCGTATCGGAAAGTGGAACAGGGAGAACAAAAAAGCTTTCTGCCAAATTTCAAGATGCCAGTGGCGTCATTGATTTAATCTGGTTTCAGGGGATAAAATGGATCAAACCACTGCTAAAAATCGGTGTGGAATATCAAATTTATGGAAAGGCAAAAGTGTATGGAAACACATGGAACATGCCGCATCCTGAGTTGGTAGAATGGAAAGATGTACTACTAAAGACGGGTTTGCAGCCGGTGTATTCGACAACGGAAAAACTAACAGCGAAGGGCTTGCATTCAAAAGGAATTGAAAAGCTGACTGCTGTCCTGGTTGCTCAAATTAAAGGGAAAATACCTGAAACAATACCCACAACAATTCTCCAACAACATCATTTGCTTCCACGCGAAACGGCCATGTACTTGGTACACCTTCCCGCTGTTGATAATGATTTTATCCGAGCACGCATGCGCTTGAAGTTTGAAGAATTGTTTTTCCTTCAATTGGAGTTGCTACTGAGGAAGTCAATTACTGCTCAAAAATCCAAAGGATATCTCTTCAATGAAGTAGGAACCGTCTTCAACCAATTTTATCAGGAACATTTACCTTTCCCTTTGACAGGTGCCCAAAAAAGGGTCATTAAAGAAATACGCAAGGATTTCATTTCTGGCCAGCACATGAATCGGCTTTTACAAGGTGATGTGGGAAGTGGGAAGACACTCGTTGCCTTACTGACGATGCTTATTGGAATCGGCAATGGGTATCAAGCAGCGCTGATGGCACCAACAGAAATCCTTGCTTCTCAGCATTATGAGACACTAAAAGAGTTTTTGAAGGAGATGCCAGTGCACGTTTCATTGTTGACAGGTTCAGTTAAGAAGAAAGACCGCACATCCATTCACGAAGGATTGGAAGCTGGAACGATACACATTTTAATCGGCACCCATGCGCTGCTTGAAGATGTGGTGCAATTCAAAAACTTAGGGATTGTCGTAATCGATGAACAACACCGTTTTGGCGTGGCCCAGCGTGCACGCATGTGGAAGAAGAATACCTTTCCTCCGCATGTACTCATTATGACGGCAACCCCAATTCCACGAACACTTGCTATGACTTTCTATGGTGACCTAGAAGTATCGGTCATTGATGAACTTCCGCCAGGTAGGAAACCAGTGAATACAGTCCACCGGTATGAAGCAAGTCGATTAAGGGTTTTTGGTTTTATGAAGGAAGAAATTGCGAAAGGCCGACAAGTTTATATCGTTTATCCGCTGATCAATGAATCAGAAACACTCGACTTTAATAATCTGATGAGTGGTTATGAAGCAATAACACGTACTTTTCCATTACCCGATTATAAAGTGAGCATTGTTCATGGAAAATTAAAGCCAGAAGACAAGGACTATGAAATGCAGCGTTTCGTAAAAGGAGAAACACAAATCATGGTAGCGACAACAGTTATCGAAGTGGGGGTGAATGTACCCAATGCCTCCGTGATGATTATTGAAAGTGCCGAGCGATTTGGATTATCACAGCTGCATCAGTTGCGCGGTAGGGTAGGGCGCGGTGCCGAGCAGTCATTCTGTATTTTAATGACAGGACTAAAATTATCTAAGGAATCGATTCGCAGAATGGAAACTATGGTCAGGACCAACGACGGTTTCGAAATTGCTGAAGTAGACTTGCAGCTTCGTGGTCCTGGGGATTTGATGGGCACTCAGCAAAGTGGTGCATTGGATTTGCGCATTGCTGACCTTGCGAAAGATTCTCAACTCGTCATTTTAGCCCGGGATGAAGCCCGAGCACTACTTGAACTCGACCCTGGATTGGATCGCCCTCAACATATTACACTGAAAGAAATTTTGCGTGAAATATTGAAAAGTAGACCAGATTGGGGTAAGATTGCTTGATTACCGCGCTTCATTTTTTAACCGACGCGGAACACAGAATAAAATTGAACGCCCTTTTTTGCACGAATAGAAAAACTTAATCTCAGTGGTGCTGTGGTTCAGTGGTGACAATCGTCTGCATATTTTTTAATGCTCAACTGCGCATTTATTGTTTTTTGACCGCAGAGGCACAGAGAATAAAAGTGTACGCCCTTTTTTGCACGAATAGAAAAACTTAATCTCAGTGGTGCTGTGGCTCTGTGGTTCAGTGGTGACAATCGTCTGCATATTTTTTAATGCTCAACTGCGCATTTATTGTTT
>CANGIC010000036.1 GCA_947453795.1 Flavobacteriales bacterium | reverse complement strand
AGAGCCACAGAGGGCGCGGGAAATTTGGGTTCTAACAAAAAAGTATTTCTGTGGTAAAGTTGATTTTTTCTCTGTGCCTCTGTGGTACAAGAAAACAAATTCCAGTACAATGGTCTCAAAATACATTTTTTTTGATCACCACAGAGCCAAAGAAGGCAAGGGAAGTTTGGAATCTAACAAAAAAAGTATTGCTGTAGTAAAGTTGATTTTTTCTCTGTGCCTCTTTGGTATACGAAATTCCAGCAGAGTGATTTATACTTTACACATGCATTCCTCAACACAGCGTTAGGAAGGACATCGAAGTTTTGATTTTCGTTTAAATGCATATAAAAACAAGATTAACATTTTATGAAGAAATCCTATATTCACACGAAGAACTAAAGCAAGAAAATTCATGTTCAAGGATAAAGTTGTTTTGATTACGGGCTCAACCCAAGGCATCGGAAAGCGCACCGCATGGCTACTAGCTCAACAAGGAGCAATCATCATTATCAATAGTAGAAGTTCAGAAAAGGTAGAAAAAACTGTTGCTGAATTTACTGATTACGGCTTTCATGTTATGGGAATAAGTGGCGATGTCAGCGACTACAACTTCTGTGTGGAATTACGCAATCAAATCATCTTACGCTATGGGAAAATTGACATATTAATTTGCAATGCAGCAATGGCCGTTGAAGGAACGATCGCTGAAAGCTCTGCTAACGCCATAGCGCAAGCAACTCGGATTAATGTCCATGGCAGTATATATCCAGCAATAGCACTCATGGATGATTTAACAGCCACCAAAGGAAGTGTGCTTTTTATGTCGTCTATAGCGGGGATTGTTGGTCTACCTGGATTTGCGATGTACTCCTGCACAAAAAAGGCGATTTTAGCGGTGGCCGAAAGCATGAAAAACGAAGTCGTGGACAGAGGTGTTTTTATTGGTGTTTGTCTACCTGACTTCACCGAAAATGAAGATTCAAAGCAAATTATAAGCACCAATGGAGAATTAAAAACCATCGCGAAGCGCAGTGGCATTAAAACAGTTTCTCTCGATCGCACTGCCCTCTGCATCATTAAACAACTCAATACGAAACGTTTTCTCTATTTCACCTCCTGGAGGGGCCGATTCCTCTATTATCTCAATCGGTTTTTTCCTGCTTTTTTGCTTTTCGTGTTAAAAATGAATCGAAAACGGTTTATGAAATTAGGAGGGAAACCGCAATAAGATTTAGGATCAGCAATGCAATACCAAGCAAGAATGCAAGGGAAAAACTTTTTCTAAGCACTGATTTTTCAGGCAAAAATGAGGCAAACCTGAGCAGTGTTTTTTCCTCATCTCTTGGTGTAAGAAAGGTCACAATCAACCAAACAAAAGTGGTAAACACTGTACTTGTTAACATCTGCACACTAAATTCATCGAAGTAACTCGTTCTCACTATCCCTGGAAATTTTTGGTGGATCACATGAAATACCAGTGAACACAAACAGGACGAAATCATCGCTGAGATTTGGGACCATGCATTGATGCGAAGCCAAAACCACCGAAGGATATACACAGGAGCAACACCCGCTGAAATGGAAAAGACAATTAAAATCATTTGTTTTAAACTTGAACTGTTCAAAGCGATAATCACAGCCAAAACACTCAATAATACCATCAATCCAAAAGAAACAAAAATGTAATGTTTCTCCGACTTTGTTGGAGCAAAATAGGTTTTATAGAAATCAATGGTTAAAAAGGAGGCACCCCAATTCATTAAAGATTCGGAGGTAGAAATAAACATCGCAAAAAATCCGAGTAAGCAAAGTGGTTTAATCCAATCAGGCACAACCGTATGGATCACATCAATAAATCCTGCTTCAGAACCCACTGATTTTTGAAGAGAAAGGCATAACACAACCATGACCAACATCAACAATGATAAGAGTGAGTAGATAAGAATAGGGAATAATGCCGCTTTCATGGCGCTCATTGGTCCTTTGGTAGCCGTAAATCGCGCCATTTCAGGTCCTCCGCCATCAAATAATTGTGTGCTCCACCATTGAACACCCAGAAAAACGAAAAACAATCCCCATTCCTGTTTCATGTCTGCAGGGGGAAACAGGTCTGATTTTTCTTTACCCATGGACTCCAGATGGCGCACAGCACTTGTCCAACCGTCAGAATCTTGATAAATGAAATAGAAAGCGATAACAATACCAACAAAGTAAAGAAATGCGTGAAACCCATCCACTTTGATCTTTATGTTGAAACTGTTTTTCAAGGCGAACAAGATCAAAACAACACCCACGATTGTCACTGAATTTTCGCGAGGAATGGCGTACCATATTTCGAGGACTCGACTAAAGGCCAGCACATGGAAACTCAAAAGAAAGGAGACAACTACACCGCCCACATAAATGGAACGGAATTGATGCAAGAAACGCGCAGACTTTCCCGAAAAGCGAAAGAGAATAAATTGATTGTCTGTGATAAAATCAAGTTTTTGCCAAAGTGGTGCGAAGACTATTGGGATCACGGCCGAACCCAAAATACTTGGCCAAAAGATCCACAAACCCCAGATTCCTTTTTCTTCAATAATGCCCGTAAGCACTTGTCCCTGTTCGACAGAAACATAATACATGAGTAGTGACAGTCCTGAGACGAACCAAGAAACCTTTGAAGATGATTTAAAAATGCCTGAAAAAAGATTTTTCCTTTGAAAGTAACTTATTACAATTAGCAGCAATAAATACGCAATCAGGAAAATCATAATTAAATTGATTCTAAGTTACAAATCTTCACGAGATTGAAATAAGATTAAGGATGCGTCTAGAAACATCATCAACTCTTTTATAATGAAGGATAGGTTCAACATATACATAATATCACTTCTATTCAGAAACCAATAAAAGCCGCTAAACTTTATTGAATGCCAAGAACTGAATCTTAACATTTTCTTTTTTTTCTTCTGAAATTTGAAATGACCATAATCGCCCGTAGTTTCTAATAAATCTTTGTAAACACCCAATACCAAAATGCAACAAGGATCACTATTCCAGCCAGTATTCCAAAAACCCCAACTACCTTAATTAGTTTAATAGAAAACCGATCCAAATCACGGTTTACCTCAGCATCGTGCGCATAAGATTGATCGTCAATTTTACTTCGAAAAAGTGAAAATCCCTTGTTTTGTTTTTTACTCATCTCTTCTCTATTTAAAACGAAAAAAAGACTTCAGTTCATCGTTCATCACAGTTGAATCATGCTTTTTTTTCCGATAAGTTATTGAACGCGGCCACTAATTTTTCGACCAAATCATCCGTCAAATCGGTTTCATTTGATACCAACGCCGTTTGGCCAGAAAACTCAAATTGAACAGTGTTCTTTTTGAAACGAATGAACAGAAATGTCTTGCTTCTTCCACTCGGATATTTACATGTAAATGTGATGAAATTTGGCGTATAGTTGATCTGAATTAAATCGTGGAATTTCTGTTCAATCCGATCGTGAATTGACTTTAAATTCGAAATATACTCCGCTGTATGTTTGTTGCCTTTAAGAATTTCACCAAGAGCAGCAAATCCTTCAAATCGCACTTTTTCTCCTTTTGACACTGCTTTTGGAATGACTTCCAAATTAACGCTTGTCACCGCACTGAAACCAATGATTCGAGAGATCTCTTCGGAGAAATTCAGGTTTTCTGGCACCAACTCAATGATGTAATTTAACAATTGAGAAATTTGAAAACTTCGGGATGTCATGTACGGATCTTGTTGGCATTTTCTGAACAACACTTTTTCCCATTCTTCATCAAATTCTGATGTTGAATTCAGTACAATTTGCTGTGATTCAGTTAATTCTGGCAATCTCAACTTTTTGGCAGTCTGCTCAGTCCATTCCCGAAAAGAAGGTTCAATCGTCAACAATTCATAAATTTTCGGATAGGCAATTTGAATGCAAACAAGCGCATAATTGATTAACAATTCATGCATTTCTTTCTGTTGATTGCTGTCTATCTTCCCGATAATATTCAATAAGGAAAGTGTATTGATCAATCGTTTTAAAGAACGTGGATTTGTGCCCACAGATAGCAAAGTCAAATCGGCTAACTTTTCCTTTAAAAAATCATTTTGCACGACACGGTCATCAATGTAACCAATGTCTTCTAATGAATGTATTAAAAACTTGGTCACATCATAATTGGCGACAGGCATGGAAAATGGCAACTGGATAATTTTGTCAAAAAACGAACGAAATTCCCGCTCATTTTTATCCGTTAAAGGTCCGAACTTAGGAACCAATCCTTTTACGACAACCTCATAATCAATTGCCAGTACAAAAAGACAGTTTTCAACCTCGAAAATATTTTTTATCAATTCCAAAATTTCAACGGCTACTGGCGGATCAATGCGATCTAAATCATCAATGAAGAAGATAAAACCCTGGTTGTTATTGCCATTCTTACGGTCCTCCTCAAGGCATTCATTGATGGCATCCTGCAGTGCTTGTTTGAATTGAAGTAGATTAACTTCTCCCTCTTCTGTTTCCAGCAAAGAATCAACGAGATCTGATTCCAACCCAACAGTCGTGGCCGCAGCTTTTGCACCAACTTTTCCTAATTTAGAAAACAATCCTTTCACCTTATTCAAGGTCGCTCTAGACTTGGATTCGTGCTTTTCTTTAATAATAGAAAGAATCTCATTTGTCAAGCCCCCAATAATCGAGATCAAGGCCTCATCTTTACTCTTCATGAGTGAGTATTGCCAAGTATTCACCCAAATGCCGTAGAATGGTTTTTCATTATTGACTTCTTTGGTATTCAATCCGGATTCGCACAATCGATGACGAATTTGATTCAATAGAGAAGTTTTTCCACTTCCCCACTCCCCTTGAATAGCCAATGTTGTTGGCATTTGACAGGTCTCAATGAACTGAATTAGGGCATCTGTATATTTATCTACGCCCAATAAATCTTCAGCCCCTTCCTTCCGGGGTTTGTCTATGATGTTTGATGTTTTTTGCATGATTGATGAAGTACTATTACAAGAATAAGTGGTGCGTAACGCATTGATAGTTGAACTGGTTTATTTCAAAATTTTAATAACAATTCACCATCATTGGTATTTTAACATTGGATAGTTGGTCGTCATTGGACCGTTGATGAATCGTTTTTAACTTTAGACTAAGCCCTTATTTTTTCATCAATAAAAAGTAGGCCGAAATCCCAGCAATTATGCAGAATAAGACGACCAAAATCCACGCAGGAAATCTATTCTTTTTTGGTGACGTGAGTTCCGCAAACAATGTCGGGTTGATCATCTCGAGGGAATATCCTCCTTTTTCAAACGGTTTTTCTGCTTTGTAATCCACGACACGAACACCATATTTTTCGACATGGTTGATTAAATTTTGTAAATCATGTTCGCCTGTCTCGGTATCTTTTGATTCCCAAGTTTTGGCAACCAAAATTTCAACTCCATCTGCCGATTTAAAGGTTTCAGAAGCATCCGTAAAATGGGAAGCATTCAAATCAATGTCTTGAGCTGCGCATTCTTGACGAATACTTCCTGGTTGAATTACACCATACATTCGGTCGGTATAAGGCCGAAATAAAGACTTGAAATTTTTCGGAGCTGAAGGATTTATGGCATCCGGTAACATTTGTTTCAATTCATCAAAAGTAGCTGTAGGATATATTTGAATCATAGCATCAACGATACCCAATGCGGTGCGATTCATGTGTCGCCCTGAAACTTCAAAAACTCCCTTTTTCAAAGAGAGTTTTTGAGCATCAGAAAGTTTTTCAAAAACCTTCATACTTAAATTTTTACTGAAGAAAGGAGATTAAAATATTCGGTAATACCTGATTTAATGCTTGACAAAAACTCATTGGAGTATTTAATGTCATCTACATTTCCAGCGTATTCGAAACGAATAAAATCATTCTTCATACGCACAAAGCAAAATGTCTTTGCGCGAGAAACTGGATTCGTACAGGCAAGTGTCATGAAATTCGGTGTGTAATTGATTAATACATGAGCACCAAATGTTTCATCAGCCCAATCATTCACTGTGCGCAATGCCTCAATTAAGTGAGTAGGATAACTTTTCTCACCCAACATTTTCTCAAATGAAGCCCAGCTCGTGTAGCGAGTTCGACCTCCAACAATAATATAGTCTTCGAGTTCAGCTTCGACGTCAACCAACAATTCACCCTCCATTTCTTGTACTTGAAACAACAAACGGGCAATTGCCTTTTCAACAGGCACATCCAACGCTTCTGCAAGCGTAAGGACATTTCCAATTTCTGATTCAGTGATAACACCATCCGCTAAAATTGCACTAATCGCCGCTTCAAATACTTTAGGTTTATCTTCAGCTGAAAATTTAGAAGCGCTTGAATACAGCAAATCAGTCATTTCATCATCTGAAAACACGTGCGCCATGGATATGACTTGTTTAATTGATGACGCCAATCCCGGAAGTTCAGTATCATTCTCCAGCGCATCAAGCAACTGATTTTCTTCCTGATCAAATTCTCCGTCCGCTAAAATGGAAACGGCGAGAATATTGGCCAGTTCATTGATATTTTCTTTCATAAATTTATCAGTTCAAATAGAATCAATTACCAGAAGAAAAATATCTTTTTCCAAATACTCTTCTTTCTGGCTGCGCGAGCTTTTGACAAGCGGTCAGCAACTTCACGTCCCTTTTTGGTGCGTTGATCAAGTCTGCCATCAGCCCGACGCTTGGCTTTTATTTTTCGTGTTCTAGCAGCCATAATGAATTACAATTCAATTTTATCGCAACCCTCTTCGTGCAATGTTTTACTTGCAGATGCAAGTGTCATTTCGTCATATTTGGGACCTGTTTTCACCCATTTTCCATTTTTCTTAAAGTGAATTTGACATTTCACTGAAAACGCATCCTCAAAACGCTTTTCAAAACCACCAATGGTCAAATTTCCTCTTAAGGACAAATCCGCATCTCCTGCAGGCACATATTTCCCTCCAAGTGAAACATTTTTTGCATTGGCAATGGTTGCATCCTCATCGACTGGTTTATCATTTGGATACCTCAACGAAGGATATAAATAAGGGTATTCTTTAGTGAATTCTTTGTAAAAAGTGATTACTTTTTGCTTTCCGGAAACATTTAATTCTGACATAACTTTCGATTTTTAAGTTTGTCAAATGTAAGTTTCACAGAAGAAATTTATCGGTTTAAGTTAGTTCAAGTTTGATCCGTTCAGTAGGTGATAAATAGATCCGTTTTGATCAAAATACGGGATGATTTTATGAAGTTTCTGATGAAATAATTTATTTGGCATCACATCAAATAACTGAGAAAACAATGCCTTCAAGCGATCGTGAAAGTGAAGGTCAATTAATGCGGACAATAGAAAACATTCACCTACCGAATAGAAAATGATCCGCTGTTCCTCTATGGTCTGGTAGTGAATCCTCTTCGTCATCCATTCAAACATCCATTCAATAAATTCCCGCATCTCATGCGTATCGCCATTCAATTCAATAAAAAGTATTTTGCATGACAAATAACGTGCAGATGGAAAAACGCCTATGTCATTCAATTGATGCTCATTCACGTTTAAATGAACAAACAATTTTTCACCTATTAAAAGTGCCTTCGCGCGCTGCTGGTTGATGAAATAATGCCGTAAAAGCAAACAATTGCCAAAAACCACATCTCGTAAATCTTTCACACTATCATCTCCGCGTAAGCCCTTCAAATAACATAGAATTCCCTCCTCATAATTGGGTATAGAAAACGTTGGGTCTGCAAGGAATTCGAAAAAATATTCTCGAACAATTGGAAACCGACAAAATTCTCGAAAGAATAAGCGATTGTCTGAATTTGTCAATGTCGAATGAAAAATTTCTTCAGCAAACTTTACTTTAATTTCAGTATCATCTACTTCATTAAATTGCTCTGTGTAATAATACAATGGCTTGATTTCCTCCGTATGAATACAGACCGTAATCAAACTTTTGACTGTTAATTTGTTCTGAGGAAATTTTCCAAAGCCCCTGACAAAAGTGTCAATTTTATTCTGCTGCTCCTCAAAATCATTCCATCCCTTAAATCCACAAAATCGCGCTAGAATATCCAAAGTATGTAAATAGGGTCTATTCAAACTACCTCGAAGTAAAAACAAGCGATAGAGAGAACTTTCTGAAATACTACTCAAGCCCTCAACGGTAATTTGCTCGCTTAATTTTCGACAATCCAGCTTTGAACGAATCGGAAATCCAAGTCGTATACACACCAACTTGTAAAGTTCCTGCTTTAAATAGTCGGAAAGCACATAATTCGGCTTTGGCATAAGTTGTAGATTAATCCAATGTTAAAGTTAAAGATAACTCAATCACTGAGGAATGCTCCTATTACTTGAACCAACTTGAACTAAGTTTTTGTTATTTAAAAATGATTGAGTTTTGATTAATGAGCGCAATGTGGTTGTGACCCTAACATTTGATTAACTTTGAAAGGAAACTATTTTTCTTTATTCCATGAGATTTATTTTTATCCTCCTCCCCTTCCTTACTCTTTCGCAAACCATTCCAAATAACTCTTCGCTCAACATCGAAGACATCATGAAGGGGAATGAGTTTGTTGGTTTCCTGCCAGAAAACGTTCGTTGGAGTGTTGACGGACAATCCATTTTCTTCGACTGGAATCCAAACCACGAACTCGGCAATAGTACCTATGCACTGCGCATCAACGAAAAAGGAGCAACACCGAAAAAAATCAATCAAACTGATGCCATCGAATTTGACCCGTCACAAAGTCAATTTAGTCAACAGTATTCTTCCATGGATGGAGCACTTGTAGTGATCGACAAACGCACATCGGCTGTTACTCCGCTTTACTATACCACTGAAGAAGTATATAATGTGCAACGCACCAATAGTGAACACATGGTGGCCTTTCAGCAGGGAAACAATCTATTTTTATACAACGCCCTGAATGGTTCCATCTCGCAAATCACCAATTTTCAGTCGGGCAGCGCAAAAAATGAGGAGAAAGATTCAACCTTTCTGATGAAGGAAGAACAATTTTTATTCGAGTACATCCGCGATAAAAATGAACGAACAGAATGGAATAAGGAACAACGAAAGTCTCGTTTTTCATTGCCTGAGCCCATTCATTTTGGTAAGGAGGTTCTTGAAAACCTTCAAATGAATAAAACCGGTAAGTATGTCACCCTGCGTTTTAGCACTTACCCAAAGGAACGAGATACCGAAGTGGAACATCACATTTCTGCGGACGGTCATGCCTATACCACACCTGCCCGTGCCAAAGTAGGTGCGGAGGAGCCAACACACCGATTGGGAATTTTCAGTATCGAACGCGATTCCATTTATTTTGTTGATTTCAGTAGCTTGAGTGACATCAGAAAAAAGCCAACATACCTGAATGATGCAACTCCCTACTCATCCGATCGGAAAATCGTGATGCATACCTTAAAGTTCTCATCATATGGAAATCAAGCCGTGTGTGACATTCGTTCGTATGATAACAAAGACCGTTGGATTGTACTCATCAACCTTGAAACGGGTAAGTTCATTGAAATCGATCACCAGCATGACGACGCCTGGATTGGTGGACCTGGAATTTCTGGTTGGAACACCGAGGAAGGAACACTCGATTGGATCATCAATGATCTGGGTATTTGCTTCCAATCAGAAGTCAATGGGTTTTCACAATTGTATCTCTACACGATGCGTACAAAAGCCATTACACCCATTACACGTGGGAAAAACTGGGAAGTACACAACGTTTCCTTTTCTAAGGGTCACGGCAAATTGTACATTACGGCGAATAAAACCCATCCTGGAAATCGCGACTTCTATCAATACAGTTTCGCGACCAATGAATTAACTCCAGTCCTCACGAAAGATGGCGCTCACGAAGTGTATGTCTCCCCAGATGAAAAAACATTGGCCATTCGTTATTCTTTTAAAAATGAACCTTGGGAGTTATATACAGCAGCCAATGTACCCAACAGTACCATGACGCAAATTACCCATTCTACAACAGAAGAATTTAGCCGTTACCAGTGGCGCGAACCTGCAGTGATTACATTTATAGGCTCGGATGGTAAAGATGTGTATGCGCGGGTGTACGAACCTGAAAAAGGAAAAAGCAATAAAGCGGCTGTCATTTTTGTGCATGGCGCGGGTTACCTTCAAAACGCGCACAACTATTGGAGCAATTACTACAGAGAATATATGTTTCACAACATGTTGGTAGACAATGGCTATACCGTGCTTGATATCGACTACAGAGCAAGTGAGGGTTATGGCCGTGATTACCGAACAGCTATTTATCGTCACATGGGAGGAAGAGATCTTCAGGACCAGATTGACGGCATGCAACTATTGGTGAACACCTATGGGATTGATTCAAGCCGTGTTGGAATTTATGGCGGATCCTATGGCGGATTCATAACGCTCATGGGCATGCTCACAACACCCGGCGAATTTGCCTGCGGTGCAGCGTTGCGTTCAGTAACCGATTGGGCTCATTACAATCATGACTATACGAGCAACATTCTCAACTATCCTGACACTGACCCAGAGGCCTACCGCAAAAGTTCACCCATCTACTATGCGCAAAACCTAACTGGAAAATTACTTATGTTGCATGGGATGGTCGACGACAATGTTCAATTTCAAGACGTAGTGCGTTTAAGTCAGCGTTTCATTGAACTCGGAAAAACAAATTGGGACCTTGCCGTGTTCCCCATAGAATCGCATGGATTTAAAGAGGCCTATTCTTGGACAGATGAATACCGCCGTATTTATGAACTCTTCTATAACGAACTTATTCTTCAGCGAAAATGATGACAATCAAAGAACTAAAAGGAAAGGAAGAAATGCTTGCTCAATTGGATGTCATGCAAGAATTATATCCAACCCTCACAGAAGAAACATACGCTAGCTTATTGGATGGTATGCTGCCAAACAATGCCTACGGACAAGTGGCCGTATTTCATGATGAGGCCTGCATTGGAATCGCAGGATTTTGGATCGGGACAAAGGTTTGGTGTGGGAAGTATTTGGAAATCGATAACCTCGTGGTCGCTGAGGAATTTCGGTCAATTGGCGCTGGAAAAAAAATGTTCGATTACCTCTCCGAAAAAGCAAAAAATGAAGAATGCAACATGATGGCCTTGGATTCCTATACCAATAACTTTCAAGCGCACAAGTTCTTTTACAACGAAGGATTTGGTCCGAAAGGATTCCACTTTATACGGATTTTGGACGAAAATGGCATTCGATAAAACGTCTTCATTTCAGCCCCAATCGGCGCGCATTCACCAAAATAAATTACATTCGCACAAGCCAAATTAACTCATGAAAAACTTCCTCCTTTACCTCCTCGTAGCGCTAACTTTTTCTTCTTTTGCTCAAGATGAAAATCACCTCAATTGTTCCAAGCGCGATCGTTTTTCAAATCATCAGCTAAAAAGTGCCAGTTTATCGGTTGCTCAAATTGCGGAGACCGAGCGCTACAATGTCCATTTTTATGCCTTAGATGTAAAAATGAATAACATTAGCACCACCCTTCAAGGAACCGTAGAAATCCATGCTACCGCCAATGAATTTTTAGACTCTGCCTTGTTTGAATTGTTTCAATCCTTCACCATTAATCAAATTACGGTGAATGGCATTCCATCGAACTATTCTCGGGTTCTTTCTGCCATAAAGGTAAAAGTTAGTGCCTCAGCTGGAAGTAGTTTTGTGCTAAAAATCGACTATGCTGGAACCCCGCCAACTGCGCAAACAAATCCACTTGGAGGTTCGGGTATGACGAATGATTTTTCTCCTTCGTGGGGAAATCAAGTGACCTGGTCGCTTTCAGAACCTTTTTCTGCCTACGAATGGTGGCCATGTAAACAATCGCTCACCGATAAAGCGGACAGCTGTTCTGTAAAAATTACCGTTCCAGACTCCTGTAAGGCAGGATCAAATGGACGACTCGAACAGGTTGTGCCATTAGGAAATGGAACAACGCGCTATGAATGGAGACACCGCCATCCTATTGATTATTATCTTATCTCTGTTGCCGTGGCAAAATATGTAGAGTACAATGTTTATGCGAATCCTGTAGGGTCAGCTGGACCTGTACTTATTCAGAATTTCATCTACGACAATCCGCAAACGCTTCCTTTCTTTCAAGCCGATATCGACGAAACTGCTGCTTTTTTGGAACTCTACGCAACGCTTTTCGGTCCTTACCCCTTTCAAGATGAAAAGTATGGCCATTGTATGGCACCAATCTCTGGCGGAATGGAACACCAAACAATGACCACTCAAGGGTTTTTTGAAAAGAAATTGACTACGCATGAACTCTGCCACCAATGGTGGGGAGACAACGTGACGTGTGCCAGCTGGGCGGATATTTGGTTGAATGAAGGATTTGCGTCTTATGGTGAATACTTGATGCTTGAAAATTTATACCCCGGTCAGCAAGTGCAGCACATGACAGATGTGCATACATCCGTAATGGGTTCCCCAGATGGAAGTGTTTATGTGCTGGATAGCTTGAATGAAGGACGGATTTTCGATGGTCGTTTGTCCTACGATAAAGGTTCAGGTATTATTCATACGTTGCGCTACCTGATCAATGACGATGGTATATTCTTCCACGGTTTAACCGAATTCCAAAATGCATTCAAAGACACTTCAGCAACAGGAGCACAATTCCGTGATTTCATGGCCAATTATACAGGAATTGACTTGTCCCCATTCTTTAATGAGTGGTACTATGGTGAAGGATTTCCTACCTATTCGGCACGATGGAATACGGTAGGTACAGATTTGCTCTTGGAACTAACGCATACTGCTTCAATGCCTTCTGTAACCCCCACCTTTACCAATCCTATCGATGTGCGATTTACTCGTCTAGGCCAAACCGACACTACGATTCGATTTTCCATTTCATCCAATCTGGATCAATTTATGGTGCCGAATGTGGGCAATGTCACCAACTTGACACTCATCGACCCGAACAATTGGGTGATCAATAAAATTGGAACGAAAGTTCATGATGTAAACTTTTTCTTGGGCTTGGACGAATCGAGCGATGCGACAGTGTCCATTCATCCGAACCCATTCGATGCACTCGTAACGGTGGAGATCCCCTCTTCTTTGGTTGTGGACAAGCTACTTATTTACGATGCTTCCGGCAGGAAAGTAGGATCAAAAGCAATTTCTGGCAGCGCAACAATAGATGTGAGTCAATTACCGGCCAATGAAACTTATCTTTTTGTCCTCACGCATCAGGATCGGGTTGTTCACACGGCAAAGCTCGTTAAATGAATTCCTTGAAAATAATTCTTTGTGCATCTAGCGTTCTGGTGAATGCCATGCTTTGGAGTCAGGAAGAAGTGCATTTCTGCGCTCAAGAAAAAATGCATGCAAAACATTCTGGAATCAAAACGTTGAGCGTCACAGAGGAGGCCAAAGCGAATGCGTACGATGTCCATTTTTACGGCCTAGACCTGAACATGACTAATCAGTCAACTTTGCTCAGTGGAACGGCAACCATCCAAGGCACATTGCTTCAAAATCTTGATACGATTCTCCTTGAATTGTTTCCAACGCAAGTCATTTCTGAGCTGAGGGTAAATGGCGTTCCGTCCAATTTTTCTCGGGTGAATTCCTTACTGAAGGTGGGCATCAATCAATCCCAAGGATTTGACTTCGTGATTTCAGTCGATTACAGCGGTACACCTCCGACATCCGTACAAAACCCATTTGGCGGCAGCGGTGTCTCCAATGCCACGGTTTCAACCATAGGAAATAAAGTGACATGGACTGTTTCTTGCCCCTTTCTCGCTCACGAATGGTTTCCATGTAAGCAAATCCTACGAGACAAAGCAGACAGTTCAGCCGTCCGCATTACCGTTCCCAATGGATTAATTGCCACCTCTAATGGCACATTGGAACAAACAGAAATACTTGGCAATGGAACAACACGCTTCACTTGGAAAAACCATCACCCCATCCTCTATTACCTCATTTGTGCAACCATTGCTCCCTATACCGAATATGTAAAGTTTGCGCACCCGATCAATCTGCCGGGTGATTCCATAAAAATTCAAAACTTCATTTACGGCAACGCAACAGGGATTTCTCAAGCACAAGCACAGTGTGATTTGCTTCCTGGATTTGTCGAGCTGTATTCCGATAAATTTGGTTTGTACCCTTTCAGTGATGAAAAATATGGAATAAGTACCGCACCACTTTCTGGAGGAATGGAGCACCAAACCATGACAACGGTTGGCGTGATGGAAAAGAAAATCACAACGCATGAACTCTGTCACCAATGGTGGGGCGATCATGTTGGCATCGCTTCCTTTTCCGATGTTTGGCTTAGTGAGGGATTCGCTACTTATGGAGAATATGTCATGTTAGAAAATTTTTATCCTGCCGAAACCGCAGCACTGGTCAATGCTTGGCACAGCTCAGTCTTCACCGCTGCAGGAGGCAGTATTTGGCATACAGACACCTTAAATATTGCGCGGATTTACAATTCTCGATTAACCTATAAGAAAGGTGGCGCCATCATTCACACCTTGAGACACATCATCAACGATGACTCCCTTTTCTATGCATCCTTGCGCAGTTTCCTGAATACATTCGGTGACAGTGTAGCTGTTGGATTGGATTTGAAAGCACATCTCGAGGCGTCCACTGGAATTGATTTGACCCCATTTTTCGAACAGTGGTACTTCGGTGAAGGTTATCCCACCATTTCCGCCCGTTGGAATTCTGTTGGTAATGATGTTTTGCTAGAAATCAACCATACGACCTCAATGCCCACTTCTGTTCCCTACTTTTCGATTCCTTTAGAACTACGATTTACGCGAAACGGATTGTCCGACACCGTTGTCCGAGTAAACATTACAGGCAATTCAGATCAATTTTTTCTCTCCGGAATGGGCCAGGCAACTGGTTTAAGCGCCATTGATCCTAACAATTGGATCATCAACAAGAACGGAACAATTGTGCAAGACCCAACATTTACGGCTTCTATAGGGACCATTGCTGACGAGAACGCATGGGCGGTTTATCCAAATCCAAGTTCAGATGAAATCACCATCTCTTGGACGGACGGAACGTACACGCTGCGCATCATGGATAGTCGAGGTCAACTGGTTCAATCAATCGATCAACCGACAGAAAATCCAATGAAGATTTCAGGTTTAAAAAGTGGGATGTACATCATTGAAATAACCACTGCAAATGGGGCACGAAGTCAACGCCGCATTATTTCTCTTTAGGCGAGAAAAGTTAATAAAGTCTTCCTGGATTTCTGGCACTTATTTCTGCAAACTCAGTACATTTGAACTCTAAAAAAATAGTATGCCTCATATCTCTCAGAAAGCCGTCGACATGCCGGCATCGCCCATTCGAAAACTGGTACCTTACGCTGAAGCTGCGAAAAAACAAGGGAAAATTGTTTACCACTTGAACATTGGTCAACCAGACATTGAAACACCTGAGGTGGCACTAGAAGCTGTTCGGACGATGGACCGTAAAGTTATCGAATACAGTCACTCAGCGGGTTTCGAAAGCTATAGAAATGGTTTGGCGGCCTATTATCAGAAAACCGGAATCAATGTGAATGCGGAAGATATTCTCATCACTACCGGTGGATCTGAGGCCTTGATTTTTGGTTTTATGACCACATGCAATCCGGGTGATGAGGTAATTATTCCAGAACCATTCTATGCGAACTACAATGGATTTGCGGTAATGGCAGGATTAAATGTTGTGCCTGTGACGGCAACTATTGAGAATGGATTTGCCCTACCTCCAGTAGAAGAAATTGAGAAAAAGATTACCTCAAAAACAAAAGCCATTGTGATTTGCAACCCAGGAAATCCAACTGGATATTTGTATTCAAAGGAAGAACTCGAGCAGTTGCGTGACATTGTGAAGAAACACGATTTGTTTTTGTTTGCTGATGAAGTGTACCGCGAGTTTTGTTACGATGGCGCAGTTCCCTTCTCCACAATGAACTTAGCCGGCATAGAAAACAATGTCATCATGATCGACTCCGTTTCAAAGCGTTACTCCATGTGTGGAGCACGCATTGGTGCGTTGATTACAAAAAATAAAGAAGTAATGTCTGCCGCATTGAAATTTGGTCAGGCACGCTTGTCACCACCAACGATTGATCAAATCGCATCTGAAGCGGCATTAAACACCCCTCAATCTTATTTTGATGATGTGGTGGCAGAATATGTAGAGCGCAGAAACATCATGGTTGATGGCTTAAATAAAATACCTGGCGTATTCTGTCCGAAGCCAAGTGGTGCATTTTATTGTGTTGCTAAATTCCCCGTGGATGATGCCGAAAAATTTTGCCAATGGCTTTTGGAAGATTTCTCCTTTGAAGGTCAAACCGTGATGATGGCACCAGCCAATGGATTCTACTCCAGCAAGGGATCAGGACAGCAAGAAGCGCGCATTGCGTATGTATTGAATCAAGATGCTTTGCGCAGTGCGGTGAAGTGCTTGGAAGAGGCCTTGAAGGTGTATCCGGGGAGGCAGGATTAGGGACGTTAAGACATCAAGATTTTAAGATTTTAGGACTAGATTGATCTTCGTAACTCATCATTTGTAACTCGTAACTAAATGACAAGGGACTTTAAGATGTCAAGATTTTAAGAGATTAAGACAACTTCTTCGCTCTTTGAGCTTCGAAGTTTGAAAGACAAAGGATATGAGTTGTTCTTCGTAACTCATCATTTGTAACTCGTAACTCATCATTTGTAACTCGTAACTACATTTGTAGCTCGTAACTAAATGACAAGGGACTTTAAGATGTCAAGATTTTAAGAGATTAAGACAACTTCTTCGCTCTTTGAGCTTCGAAGTTTGAAAGACAAAGGATATGAGTTGTTCTTCGTAACTCATCATTTGT
>CANGIC010000035.1 GCA_947453795.1 Flavobacteriales bacterium | reverse complement strand
TACCTTCGAACGCATTCAGGTTGTTCCCGCATCGAAAGCGTTCATTCAGCTTTATGAAAATCACTCCACCATGGAGCTCACCTCTTCACGCTACAGTCTTTATCCGCAATTGATTCGTTCGATGGTGGACGAATTGGTCGATGTGGAGGCCTACAATCAATTTGAGGAACCTGAAGTATTGAGTTTAAAGAGCCATGATTTCTTTGTGGCTTGTGCCTATTGTCCGCAAGTTTCTTCGACACGAGAAATTCCACATCCTTTGATTTACACCTTCATCAAGGCCGCACTTTCCAAAATTCCTGGAGAATTCGCTCGTCCGGCTTAGGATTTAATCCCCATCAAACTGGTGCGTTTCAAAGAAGGCGTCGATCAACTGATTTTTTGACTCAGCGCCACTCACGGCAAGCACATCACAACGTTCATTTTCTGGGTGACCATTGTGGCCTTTCACCCAATGGTAGGAAATTTTAAACTGGCTATAAACACTTAAAAAGCGGTGCCAGAGGTCTGGATTTTTTTTGCCTTTGAAACCTTTCTTTTGCCAACCGAAGACCCATCCTTTCGTGATGGAGTCAATGACATATTTTGAATCGGAATAGACTTCAACGGGATATTGATTCGTTTTCAATTGCTCCAAGGCGACAATGACAGCCATCAATTCCATGCGGTTATTGGTGGTCAGCCGAAAGCCCTGGGAGAACTCCTTTTCCTTGCCATTGAATTTCATGACAATACCATAGCCCCCAGGACCGGGATTTCCTTTTGATGAGCCGTCCGTAAAAATTTGAATTTTCATAGTTGATCGACAACTAAGGTACGATGAAAGTCTTGAATGAGGAGAATTCGCTTAGTTATTTCCCATCATTTTAAACAACTCCGACTTTGAGTTGATATTGAGCTTCCGATATACTTTTTTAACGTTCATGCGCACTGTGTCAATCGCAATGTTGTATTTGTCTGCAATAAGTTTGTAGCTAAGTCCATCCAGAATACCATTAACGATGTCTTTTTCTCGATCTGTTAATTGTTCCTTAGCGCTACTTTTCTTACTAAAATGACGCACTACTTGACGTGCAATTTTTGGAGTCATATAAGCACCACCATCTGCAATGCTTTCAAACACCTCACTAAAGTTCATTTGGAAACTTTGCTTATCGATGTATCCAAGTGCACCCGCCTGAAGGGCTTTGAAGATTGTTTCAGCATCATCTTTAATCGTATTCATCACTATCGCTGCATTTGGATACAACTTCAGAATGGGTTGAATGACTTCCAGCCCATTCTTACCTGCCATTACAATGTCCAGCAAGTAAATATCCGCTTCCATTGGATCTGCTAAAAAATCTAATGGATTTGTGAAAACGTGATCACATCGTACAAACTCGTACACATTGATATTGTCCTGCATCAAACGTGCTAGATGGATATCGTCGTCTATGATAATGATTTGCTTCATGCTAAAGGCAAAAATACCTCAATTGTTAATCCAGTTGAACCTTCGGGGATATAATACATAAATCGACCATTGTTTCGCACGATGCGTTTTTTCATGTTCCGAATTCCGTTGCCTTTAAACACCTCAAGTTCTGCCAAATCGCATTTGCCTGAATCTGAGTAAGTCATGTGCAATTTATTGTTTTTCAAGGTACAATTCAATGCTATCCCATTGGCGTTGGAATGTTTTATCGTATTTGTTAAAATCTCATACACCAGCAGTTTGATATCTCTCGCGAGCTCACCGTTAATTTTATAATTCTTATCCGACTGAAAAAGCAAATTTTGCTTTATGGATACCTCATTACACGTTTTAGTAACAAACTCTTTCAGCTCATCGGAGAGATCGAGCCAGTTCATCTTTGTTTTTGAAATGGAATCGAGATAGGTTCTAAAACTATATAAGGCCTCCTTCAGACCTGCACGCATGATTACTTTTTCGCGATCCCCAAATTTATCGCGGTTAACGAGAATCAACAGACGCGTGAGTATTGTTCCAGATTCATCGTGAAGATCCATTGCAATTTTTGATTTCGTTTCTGTCCTCACTTGAATAGACCTAATGTAATATAGAATTGTCAGCACGCTAAAAATTAAAAGAAGAACGAGGACAATGACAATGAAACTCGTTTTCGCATAATAGGGAACCCTCGCGCACACCTTGAATTTTTTCTCCTCCACCAATTCACCAAAAGGATTGAACATGCGAACACTCAAGGAATAATCACCATTTGCAAGGTTAGACAGCAGAATACAAATTTTCTCGTCTACCTTAAACCAGGTTTTTGCATCGAGACTGAATTCAAATGTATATCCGGCTCCATATTGATAATCAAGGTTGGATAAATAAATTTTTAACGCTTCCTTGCCCGTGTTGAAGCAAATTTCATTTCCTTTTTGGAAAGTTGTAAACCGTTTAATCTTTTCATTTTGAATCACCTCAATACCTGAAATCTCGAAGGAATTTACATATTCGAACTCCTTAATTACATTCGGATTAATGACCTCAAACGCATTTAATCCACCAAAGGCGAGATCGCCATTCTTGAATGCCTGTCCAGATTTGTAATTGAATTCTATGTTGTGCAGACCATGGCTTTTATTGATAAACTTGATTGAGCCATTTTTCACATTGTAGACAGTCAAGCCAAAGTAAGTTGATGCCCAAATGTTGTTGTTTTTATCTTCCAACAGTTTAACAACTTTCACATTAGACACCTCACGCTCTCCGGAATAATGCCGTTTCACGCGCAAACTCTTCTCATCTAAAACTACGACTCCATTTGATGTTGCCAACCAAATCGTATTTTCACGATCTCGAACAAGTAGATCACGCACATCAAATTTCTCCGCAGATGCCTTCTCGAGTTGTTCGATATTTCCCTTCTCATTGATACGCATTCGTCGAAGACCTTTGTTCGTTCCCAAATAAACAATGCCTGTTTCATTCGAAGGCACTGCTAAATGAATAACCAAATCTTTTTGAAAATAATAGGGTAAACAGGTTTTTGAAATCGGATTGTACACCACAAGTTTGTTTCCACCAGTCAATAGAATTAGTGAATCCGCATAGCGAGAAATGCTCTCATACGTATCACGGGCCCCCATGCCATCAAAGACATGATTAGTTATTTCTCCGCTTCCTATATTGACGCTTATCAGCCCATTACCTTCCGTTGTACAAAATAACTGACCGTTAAATAACAAGCCATCATACGTCGAGAGGATTTTGGTTGTTAAGTACTTTGTAGTATTGCCGTCATCAACCAGCACATAAGGAAAACCCAAGAGATATCGGATATTTTGATACTCTTGTATATTCCGCCTCACCTTGATTTGTTGATCAGCGAGAAGTGAATAATCATTGACCAAACGAGTGAGTGACGGCACCTGATGCATCTTGACAATCCCCTGGTTTGTGGCGATAAAAAAGCAGGACTTACTGACACGCAAGATTGATTTGAACTGCAAATTCTGAAGTTCATTGAATACTAAGGTCAATGCCTTTTCTCCGAAAAACACTTTTGGTAACCTGTTCCTTTCTATAGAAACTGCTTTTCCTGATGGTTCTTCAGAAAAGTAGGTTATTCCCTTTTTATCCTTAAAATCAGGATGAGCTACCAATGTTTTATTCTTGAGAATGCGAACAATATCTCCATTACATAGCACTACACCATAACGTTTTGATAAACTGAGAACTCCACATTGATCATTTTCAGGTATTTTAATGATTTCCTCATCAAACTGTTTTCTAGGATTGATGGTCATCAAAACGGTATTGTTCAAACTCAAAACAACTTTACCCTTAAATAAAGCCATGCTTGATTTTGCAACTACGTTGAATTTTTTGCGATAGATCACTTTGTTTTTCACCTTAAAAAGTAGTGTGCCGGTATCAAACAAAATCACGGTTGTATCCTTTGAAAAAGCAATTGCTCTAGGATTTGAGGAATACAATTTCTTGAATGAAATCGTTCTTGGATTCACTTCGATTAGTCCATCTGCCTCCGTAAGCACATAGAGCAATGATTTGTTTTTTTTGATCTCAAGAATTCGATTCCCTTTAAAAACTGTTGGATGTGTCGACTGATTGAATTGAATAAAATTATACCCATCATATCTCGCTAGCCCATTGTCAGTTGCCACCCAAACATAGCCCAAATCATCTTTGATCAGGTCGTTTATTTCGTTGTGCGGTAATCCAGATGAAACATCAAATGGCTTCGGCTCATAATTGTAATACTGTCCATAAACAGAAGGCATCTGCGCAAAGAAAAGCGTAGAAATTGACAGTATTTTAATCCTGTTTTTGATGTTTTTCAGCACGTGAAGAAGTTTGCATTATTCAGAGAGTCAAAAGTAAATCAAAACAACAGGGATATCACTTAATATGGGTTGACAAATGCTTCAATACACATCTTTATGCGTATTCCTGATTTGGCTAAACGACCACGTTAATAAAACTGTTTCTCCATTTCCAAATCAAATTTATTTATTTGTATATCAATCTATTATGATTTAATATTTTTATTTCAGTAAGCCATATTTTCTTTTTGGTAGACCGCATATTCTATCCCTTGAAAAATGAATCTAGTGCTCCGAAATCTTTTAATTTTGCAGTTACAACTAGCGCTGATGTCTTTTAATTTAGTTTCCAATACAATCATTCGCAAAAAGCTGATTTTTGAATTGGAGAAGGGGCATTTTCAAGTAGCCATCATTGGAGGAGTCCTGCAATTGCCTTGGACGATCTGGGAAAGTCTATTTGTGGGGGAATTTTGGCTCCCCTTATTTTACATGCGCATCTTCACATGTATTCTTCCCATAGTGCTTTTCTTAACCCATAAAAAAATTAAACTTAGCTCATCACTCTGTCTCTTACTTTTGGTGATGTCTATATCGTTTACATCATTTTACGGTATAAGCAACATGGAAATCCAAGAATTCCGGATGTACACCTTTGGAATCATTACCTTCTTCCTATCCACCGGTATGTTGGTCATTTGGGAAATGAGGTATTCGATCGTGTACTTGATATTATCCGTTCTACTAAGCATTCTATTGTTCTATCTCAACAGTCCACTGACCATTAGTGAAATCCTTAGCAATGGAGGATTTGCCTTTTACACCATTGGAATATTCAGTGTGGTGATTATTTACATGCGCTATAGGTATCGATTCAATGATTTAAAAACAAGAACGGAAATGGCCAATTTCGTAGATGAACTGAACGAAAAGACACTGGAAAACAAAGTCTTATACGACGAATTGCAACTCATTGACAAATCAGCCATTGTAGCAGAAATGACCTCGTCCGTTTCCCATGAATTAAACACTCCTATTTCCATATTAAAAAACTCTTCAGCGATCATGGTTGAATCATTTCATGAAGTGCTGAAATTGCCAAACCAAGGAGTGAATTGGACCAATGTGAATTACATACTATTGAAACTTTCCGACCGTCAAATGTTCACTTCCCATTTCAAGAAAATCAAGGAATCTGAACGGATTGAAACGTATCTTAAAGAATTAGAATTGCAGGTTTCAGAAGAACTTATTCATCTGCTGGCTTCATCTGGGTTAGTACGCGAAGACAAGGAACTACTGGATCTCATTTTTACTAACAAAGATTACGGGGTCATCATTCAATTGATCTACCAAATGCGGATTATACACGTAATGAATGACAACATCTCGTCATCCGTAAGAAAAACTGCGGATATCATTCATGAAATGCGCTCAATTCAGTTGCAAACAAATGAGGGTGAGTTGAGTTTGACAAATTTGAAACTGACATTTGATAAAGCGATAAGTCTTTTTGAATTTCAAACAAATCACCCTATAACTTTCAAGGTGACATTTGATGCTGATCTGGAAATTCTTACGTCTAAATTCAAACTGATTCAACTTTGGGTAAAACTATTTGAATTCATCGCACTATCAACGGAAAATGATTCAACTGAAAAAAACTTACACATTGAAGCAAGAGTTGAAGATTCAATAATTTCCATTTCATTCCATTTCTCAGGTGAGCAGGAACTCAACTATGGACTATTGAATGATGTGAATTCCATCTTCCGACAAGCTGTTACAAATCAAATCGATCCATTCAACTTGAACATTCTACGCACATTAATTTCCGATTTTAAGTTCGGCATTAAAGTCATTGACAATGCGCTCGTAGTGGTCATTCCCAATCACTAAATGTTCATCTTACAGATAATTTTCAACTTTAAAGAACTTTACCAAACATTGATTGTTGTTATAAGAAGACAAGTAGTCTTTTTCAGTGAATAGTGGTTAGGTATGAAAGGAAGTGGTGTTGCATCACTTCCTTTTTCATTTCTTAGAGTTTCACCGACGACAGCCAGCGGTCCATCTCGTCGAAGGGCACATTTTTGCGGACTGACAAGTCACGAATTTGTTCTTCGGTAATCTTCCCTAAACCAAAATACTTCGCGTCTGGGTGCGCGAAATACCAACCCGACACGGATGAAACAGGTGTCATCGCTAGGTTTTCCGTTAATTCTACAGAAGTATGAAAGGTAGCATTCAAGATCTCAAAAAGTCCAATTTTCTCCGTATGATCTGGACATGCTGGATATCCTGGCGCCGGACGGATTCCTCTGTAGTGTTCTTTGATTAGCTCGTCATTGGACAACTGCTCCTCTGAGCCATAGCCCCATTGTTCTTTACGCACTACCTCGTGCATGCGCTCCGCAAAAGCTTCGGCCAAACGATCGGCGAGGGCTTTAATCAGAATGGAATTGTAATCGTCATGGTCGGCTTCAAAACGCGCAACATGTTCATCCAATCCAATCCCAGTTGTAACCACAAACCCACCGATATAATCGTCTACACCACTTGTTTTGGGGGCGATGAAATCAGACAAGGCCATGTTTGGTTGCCCCATGGCTTTCTTGGTCTGTTGACGCAAGCTACGCTGGGTATAAATTGGCGTTTTATCCCCTTGATGTGCATAAATTTCAATGTCATCGCCAACAGCATTCGCAGGAAAAACACCGGTGACCGCCTTCGCTGTCAACCATTTTTCCGCAACAATTCGGTTCAACATTTCCTGCGCATCGGCAAAAAGCTGGGTTGCCTCTTCCCCTACGACCTCATCGGTCAAGATTTGGGGGTACTTTCCATGCAACTCCCACGTTTGAAAAAATGGAGTCCAATCGATATAGGACACCAATTCTTCCAAGGGGTAATTGTCGTACACCTGAACGCCGAGTTTCTTTGGAGCGATGCAATTTGTTGCGTTGAAGTCCAATGTTAAGCCGTTTGCGCGCGCCTCTGCCAAGGTCAACAATTGTTTGTCAGCGCGATGTGCAGCGTGGTGTTCTCTCAAGCGCTGGTATTCTGTTTTTAATCCAGCGACGAAGTCTGTTTTCTTTGCGCCCAACAAGCTTTCTACCACAGACACGGCACGCGATGCATCCACGACATGCACGGCCTGACCGTTGGTGTAATGTTCTTCGATTTTCACTGCTGTATGCACACGGGATGTTGTTGCTCCTCCAATCAAAAGGGGAATCGACAATCCAGCGCGCTGCATTTCTTTCGCCACTGTGACCATTTCGTCCAAAGACGGCGTAATCAATCCACTCAAACCAATGACATCGACTTGCTCATCGATTGCCGTTTGTATGATTTTATCGAAAGGTACCATGACACCAATGTCAATCACCTCGTAGTTGTTGCAGCCAAGGACCACACCTACGATATTTTTTCCAATGTCGTGCACGTCACCTTTCACGGTGGCCATTAGTACTTTTCCCGATGATGTTCTTCCGCCTGACTTTTCTGCTTCGATGTACGGCAAGAGCACAGCCACTGCTTTTTTCATGACACGGGCCGACTTCACTACCTGTGGCAAGAACATTTTCCCACTTCCAAACAAATCCCCAACGACATTCATTCCATCCATCAAAGGACCTTCAATCACATGAATAGGACGGTCGTAAAGTTGGCGGCATTCTTCCACATCCTCATCGATAAATTCAACGATACCTTTCACCAAGGCATGCGAAAGACGGGCTTGTACAGGTGCATTTCTCCACGACAAATCAACCTCTTTTTTCTTGCCATCTCCACGCACCGTTTCTGCGAGCTCGAGCAAGCGCTCCGTAGCATCTGGACGACGGTTCAACAACACATCCTCCACATATTCCAGCAATTCCTTATCGATGTCATCGTACACCTCCAGCATCGACGGATTGACAATTCCCATGTCCATTCCATGCTGAATACCGTGGTACAAAAAGGCAGAATGCATCGCTTCACGCACTCGGTCGTTCCCACGAAACGAGAAAGAAACATTCGACACTCCCCCACTGACATGAGCACCAGGTAAATTTTGGCGAATCCACTTTGTCGCACGGAAGAAATCCAAGGCGTTATTGTTGTGCTCCTCCATCCCCGTAGCGACCGGGAAAATATTCGGGTCGAAGATGATATCATCCTTCGGGAAACCGACCACATTCACTAAGATATTGTACGATCTTTGGCAAATCTCAATGCGGCGCTCGTAACTGTCGGCTTGCCCATTTTCGTCAAAGGCCATGACAATTACTGCCGCACCGTAGCGCTTCACTTTTTTCGCGTGGTCAATAAACTGCTCCTCACCTTCCTTCAACGAAATGGAATTCACCACTCCTTTCCCCTGAATACACTTCAATCCTGCTTCAATGATTTCCCATTTCGAGCTATCGATCATAACAGGTACACGCGCAATATCTGGTTCAGAAGCAATCAAATTCAGGAAACGCACCATCGACTCTTTTCCATCCAGCATTCCTTCGTCCATGTTGACGTCGATGATTTGTGCTCCGCCGTCGACTTGTTCGCGTGCTACTGCCAATGCGGCCTCAAAATCTCCCTCGCGTATCATGCGTAAGAAGGCGCGTGAGCCGGTCACATTGGTGCGTTCACCAACATTGACGAAATTACTTTCAGGCGTCACAATTAAGGGTTCAAGTCCCGAAAGCTTTAATATGGATTGGGTAAATTCTGACATTTCTTGTTCTGATTAATTCTCCTCCGAATGACTTTTTCTCGGCGCATAATTCTTCGCCAACTCTGCAATGGCATGGATGTGATCGGGCGTTGTCCCGCAGCATCCACCAATGATGTTGATCAACCCTTCGTCTAAGAACGATTTGATTTGTACCGCCATCATTTCTGGCGTTTCATCGTATTGACCGAACTCGTTGGGCAAGCCCGCATTTGGATGTGCACTGACACAAAATTCTGTTTTCTGCGAAAGGACCTGTAAATACGGACGCATCATGGAAGCCCCTAGGGCACAATTTAATCCAATGGATAAGAGCGGCATGTGCGATACGGAAATCAAAAATGCTTCGGTAGTTTGACCAGTTAAGGTACGGCCACTTTGATCCGTAATGGTTCCAGACACCATGATCGGCAATTTTGTTCCACGGTCTTCAAACACCTCATCGATGGCAAACAGCGCCGCCTTGGCATTCAAGGTATCAAAGATGGTTTCTACCAAGAGTAAATCTACCCCACCATCCATGAGTGCGTTGACTTGTTGTTTGTAGGCAATCACCAGTTCATCGAAAGTTACTCCGCGAAAACCGGGGTCATTCACATCGGGTGAAATGGACGCCGTCCGGTTAGTGGGTCCGATTGAACCCGCCACAAATCGAGGTTTTGAGGGGTCCTTTTGCGTAAACTCATCCGCTACCTCGCGTGCGATTTTTGCCGAATGATAGTTGATGTCATACACCGCACTTTCAAGGTCGTAGTCCGCTTGAGCGATGGTCGTCCCTGAAAAGGTATTTGTTTCAGCAATGTCTGCCCCAGCTTCGAAATACTTGCGGTGAATGGCAGAAATCACATCAGGCCGCGTCAAGGACAAAAGGTCATTGTTTCCTTTAAGCGGTTTAGGATGATTTTCGAACCACCCTTTTCTGAAGTCTTCTTCTTCGAGCTGGTAGCGTTGAATCATTGTCCCCATGGCTCCATCGAGCACGAGAATTCTGTTCTTGAGTATGTCTTGTATTCTGTTCATTTTCACTGTTTGATTTGCGTATAGCACCAATGAAAAAAGGGACGAGTATATCGATCCAACTTATCTTTTCAGCCGAAGCTGATTGGATTTGGCACCTTTTCCACGGGAGGGAGGTTGCCAAGGTTTCGCAGGGCCTATCCCTCCACCTTTCTTCATAAGTTTATTCTAAAGAACGCGCTGCAAAAATAGTGTGAATTTGCAGGAACTCAACGAAACCATGCCTTTTTTATTTTTTGTAATTTCGACACACTTAAATTTTGGTGCTGATGAAATTGTTGATTACCCTCGCTTTTGGTCTTTTCTGTCTCGCACAAGCGGCAGATGCGCAAACACTTACCACCTCCAACTTACCGATCGTTGTGATCACTACGCCAGTTGGTCAAGCCATAAATGATGTGACGCGCACGGTGTGTGACATGGGGGTGATCGACAATGGAACTGGAGTGATCAACTCAGTGACGGATCCTTACAACGGTTACAACGGAAAGATCTCCATTGAGATCCGCGGTTCGACCTCTCAACAATACCCAAAGAAAAGCTACGGCTTCGAAACGCAAGATGCCTTGGGCAATAATTTTAATGTGCCATTGATGGGGCTTCCTATCGAAAATGACTGGATCTTGTACGGACCTTACCCCGACAAAACGCTCATCCGCGATGTATTGACTTTCCATTTATCCCAATCTTTTGGACACTACGCCTCCAACTGGCGTTACTGCGAGTTGCTTTTGGAAGGTCAATACCAAGGGTTATACATCCTCGTAGAGCGCATCAAACGAGACAATAACCGGGTAGATGTTGCCCGTTTGGACGCCGATGATTTGGCGGGTGATTCCCTCACCGGCGGGTACATTGTGAAAGTAGATAAACTAACGGGACAAGTCGATTACACATGGCCTTCACACTACAACTCGGAGGTTATTTTTCAATTTCACGACCCTGAATACGTTGAAATGAACCCCATTCAATCGTCGTACATGGAGAATTTTGTGGGAATGTTTGAAGACCGTATTCACGGACCTAACCTCGACGATCCTGTTCAAGGGTGGCAAGGGATACTGGAACCAACCTCCTTTTACGATTTCTTCATCCTGCAAGAACTTGGTCGGACAGTGGATGGCTACCGTTCGAGTTCCTTCATGCACAAGCACAGAAATGACGGCGCGTGGAACGGTCGCATGGTGGCTGGTCCGATGTGGGACTTCAACCTGTCGTATGGCAATGCGGACTACTGCGGCGCTAACACGACTACTGGCTGGCAGTATGACTTCGACTTGGTGTGTAATTTCTCCACAGCCATTCCATTCTGGTGGAAACGATTATTGGATTCTCAAGCGTACCGAAACGGTTTGCGCTGCCGTTGGGAGACACTTCGTCAAGGACCACTGCATACAGATAGTATAAATTATTTCATTGATTCCGTTGCAACCATGCTCACTGATGCGCGCACTCGCAATTTCCAGAAATGGCCAATCATTGGAGTGTATGTCAACTGGAATGGCTTTGTTGGAAACACCTACCAGGAAGATGTCAATTTCCTTAAAACATACATTCAGCAGCGTTCAGAATGGATGGATGCCAACATACCTGGAATCTGCGATGCGGGAGTCGAGGAACAGGCATTCATTCCTGAGTACCATAAAATTTGGCCAAATCCAGCCACGGACCAGGCCTATCTCGGATTCACCCTATTTTCCCCAGGCGATGTCCAACTCGTATTTACCGACCTTCAGGGACGCTTGGTACACCACGAAAACATCGGACAACAGTCCCAAGGAGAACATGCGCAGGCACTTGATCTGCGAAATTTGACCAGTGGAACCTACATCTACACCTTAAGCAGTTCGGGAGCATTGATTGGTTCGGGTAAATTCATCGTTCGTTGATGCCGCGATTCTTTCGCAGTTTGGGCTTTGCGCTGAATGGGCTTTTGCAGTTGATTCGCTTCGAGCGCAACTTTCAAATTCATGTTGTGGCATTTATTGGTGTCCTTACACTAGGTATATTTTTCGGGATCTCCTCGATGGAATGGGTGGTGATCTTTCTAATTTCAGCGCTGGTGATGGGGCTTGAGGCGATCAATACAGCCATCGAACAGCTCTGTGATTTGTATTCCACAGAGGTGAATGAGCGCATCAAGAAAATCAAGGATCTCGCTGCTGGTGCGGTGTTGATTGCAGCGGTTTTTGCAGTTTGCATCGCGGTGGTGGTGTTTTTGCCGTATGTGAAGAAAATGCTGTGAATAGGTCAATTTTTCGTAAGTGCCCCCTCATTTTTCAATGAACTGATTACCTTTAAGGCATGAAGTACCGTTTGCTCCTATTCTTTTTCTTGAGTATCAGTCCCTTATTCTCACAGGACTTTTTCACCCAACAGCTCGACCGCTATTTCCCTAACCGCAAGAGCAAGCAAATCGAACGTTTGCAATTTACTCGCGACAGTTTGCAGCACATCAATGACAGCTTGTATACATCCGTTCAAGTCGCTGCGGAGCGCATTGCAGGTATGAAGCAAGAAATTTTGGACTTAAAAGAAGAAGTTTTCAAGGAAAAAAACAATGCGCAAAGTGCACACACGGATCTCTTTCAAGAGAATGCGCGATTGAAAGACTCCATTGAACGGATCGGTTGGCCAGTAGTCATCTGCACAGAGGAATCCATTTTGAAGAAGGGCACGAAAGACCCTGTGATCGTCAACACCTGCAATTGGCGGGGAATCCACATCGTAGAAAAAGGGACTCCTGATTACCAAGGCCGCTATGTGTGGACGAGTGAGTTGTTCAAGAAGGTTGGAGATTCCTTAGTAAAAATCACCACCACCGATCTTTTCAAACCAGAGAAAATGGTTGAATTGGAGAAGCTCATCAATGCGCGCTTGTCGGAGGACTTCACGGCACTAAAAACCACCGATCCAGAATGCTTCACACGACGAAAGAATTACCCTGGCTTCAAGTTGAAAGACATGCGGCTGGCCTTCAGCGAAAATTCAGAGATCACCTTTGAGGTGAGTTACAACCTGACCGATGCGTGCTTTGCCTTGAACAAGGCATCGACGACGTTTAGATTGAAGGATTTGAGGGTGTATTTGGTGGAGTGAGGGGGGGTAGTTATTTCTTTTCAATACCCCTAACACATTCTTCCAAACCGCAATATATTTTCTACCTTCATCGCTCATTTTAATTTCTAACAGATGAAAGTATTGATCATTTTAGCCGTTGTTTTATGCATCACAAGCTGCAGCGGTTGGTCCAAGGGTGGCGAAAACGCATTCATGGACAGTTGTAAACAAACGGGTCAGATTGACTGCGATTGTGCCATGAAACTCACAAAGAAGAGATACCCGAATGAAAGTGATTTCAACGAAAAGGGTGGTGACGACATGGAGTTGGCAGCAGAGATTGCAGAGAAGTGCTACATTGCCAAATAAAACTTAAAGAATAAACCAAAAAAACTATTATTATGTTAATCGGAATTTTAGCTATGGTCCTGGGACTCGCGGGAATGTACTTTGGAAAGAAAATGAAAAAGTTTGCTGAAGAGCAACAAGCAAAACAAGCTGAGTTGAAACGTCAGAAAGAAGAAAGCAAAAAGGAACAAGAAGGATAAAAACAGAAAACGTCCGGTGATGATCATCGGGCGTTTTTTTCATTTATATTGGAGTGGCTTAGAATTTTAAGAACCAAGAGCATTGAGGGATAGGGAATGAACGACGTCTATCATCAACGGTAGGATTGTCAAAATTTTGAGCAAATAAAACACCCGCAAGTGCAAATTGGAATGCTGACTTCGGACCACTCTGGAAACGCATCCCAGGCATAAAAAATGCAAGAACACCTTTGTAGTTTCCGTACGGTGGAAAAGTATATTCACCGGTAGTTGGATTATAAGAGGTGTATTCACTCGATGAGAATCCTCTCGTTGCGAAGAAAACCATCGAGTCAAAAAACAAACTTGCGCGTTTACCCAATTTTTTAATGCCTGCAAGAGCAAATACCGGTGAAGTAGCTAAACTAGATGTAGTAGCATTGAATGATGAAGCCGACATACCTACATTCATGTAAGAATAACCTAAAGAAACGGTCAAATTTTGCTTTTCGTCGCCAAAGGTAGCCATCCCCCAATGCAGTCCACCATAACCCCTGAATGAATTTAGAAATGCAGACGATCCTAATAATGTACCAAGTCCGAAATTCACATTGGGATTTTTCGTTGGAATCGAATACTTAGCAGCTAAGACAAACGGCGAGTCAATCCAAGAAGTCATGACACCAATTGACAAACGATCACTCACTGAAAAATGAACCTCAGGGCCATACAAATGGATCATGGCATAATCTTCCCCTTTTTTCAATGGTCGCGCATTCGTTGTAAAGTAATAACGCGTGTTAAATGGTGAGTTTACAAAATAATCACCTTCAACAATTTCACCCACCTCTGTCTTGAAAGGACGAATACTTTTTACGTCCTGTTTTAGAATAAAAATTTTACCAATGTCCTTGGAAAGAAAAAGAAGCAGAAAGAGAATGAAGAAAAACAAAAACGAGAATGACGCTTTCGCTCTCATTCTCGTTTTGTGTTTGTGGTGATGGACGGAATCGAACCGCCGACACAAGGATTTTCAGTCCTTTGCTCTACCGACTGAGCTACATCACCTAACCGTTTTGTGGGGGCAAATATAATAACTTATCTCGACCAACGATATGTAAATCGCATTTTTTTTGAGAACATCGCGTATCTTTGACTCTTAATATGAACGAACTCACCTATGTCCTTGATGCCGGAAATACTTCGGTAAAGATTGGTCTCTTTGAAGCGGGGGTGCTCAAAAATGTGCGTCGCGTTTCCACAATTGACAAGGCGAACTGGAACGAAATCAGTGAAAAAATCCCGAAAAATGCCAAGATTGTGATCTGCAGTGTGGCCAGTGAAGCGTTTCATTCCTTTGTTCAGAAGCTGAGTTCAGACATAACTTTCATCGATTCGAAATCTCCCCTTCCATTTCGCAATGCCTACCATACACCCGAATCACTTGGTATGGATCGACTGAGCAATGCCGTGGCCATTCATTCACTAAAAGAGACCACAAACGCTGTGGCCATTGACATCGGGACCTGTATTAAATTTGACCTTGTTGAGGGCAATCAATACAGCGGAGGTTCGATTAGTCCGGGGATTGATTTGCGGTACAAGGCCATGCACGATTTCACGGCAAAATTGCCACTGATCGATGTCCATTCTCACGATTCATTCATTGGTCAAAACACAGTGACTTCAATGGCTGCAGGAGTAATTCAAGGAATAGATGCCGAGATTAAAGGCATGATGAACAAATACCGAGAAAAATTTGGGAGTGACTTAACTTTTTTTGTGACCGGTGGAGATGCGGTTTACTTTGATTTTGAAGGAAAAAATGACATCTTTGCGGACCCAAATTTAACCCTGAAGGGTGTTTATGAAATCTATTTGTGTCATGTTGCGTGCTAAATTCGTCACCCTTCTGCTATTGATTTTCGCTTATTCAGCGTCAGCGCAATACACCATCAACTCCCCTTACTCGAGCTATGGACTTGGTGAACGCGCAAATCCAGATCATTATGTTTTTTCAGGTATGGGTAACTGTTCAGCAACGGTTTTTGATTCGACGGTATTGAATTTCTACAACCCATCAACATACAATACATACGGGACAGGTCAACCTTTGTTTTCCATAGGTATTGAATCGAAAATGTTGTTTCAAAAAGACGGTGATGCCAATGTGTTTTCAGGCACGGCAATGCTCAACCATTTTGTGATGGGCATCCCAGTGAAAAAGAATTTTGGCATTGCTTTCGGTCTAAAACCATTTGCACGCAAAGGATACGAACTATATGATCGCATCGCAGTAGGCACTGACTCAATCAAATACACCTATTTGGGCAAAGGGGGTTCACAGCTTGTGTTTGTTGGTGGTAGTGCAAACCTCATTAACCTCAAATCATTCAAATGGTCTGTCGGAGGAAACGCTGGATATGTCTTTGGTATTGCAACCAACGAACGCCGAAGTCAGATCATTAAATTGTCGCAATACTCTGGCGGAGTAGACAGAAATGTATTAACAACGAGCGCATTTTACTACGAACTGGGAACAAATATGCGTTTGAAAATTAATGATAATCATATCATTACTCTAGCAGGAACCTTTGAACCTACGCAGAATTTAGGCGTTAAAAAAGACGAATACCTTTTCTATGCGCCGAATGTCAATGACCCAAGGTATTACGATACACTTTACAAAACGACAGATGTACGCGGCACGATTCGCATGGCTCCAACTTACACGGTGGGGTTGAGTTATACCCTTGGATTTGAATCCGAGAAAAAAGGAAACCGCATCAGAGAATCAGAACTCGCCCTTCACTTTAACTACAGCATGACCGATTGGAGCGCTTACCGCGACGATTTGAATCCTGGACTTACTTTTTTAAACTCGCGCAGAATCAATGTTGGTGTTCAATTTATTCCAGAGCGAGACTTCTTGGACAAAGCTGCGGTGGTTGGATTTTTTGAAACCGTAAGGTACCGTGTTGGCTACTATCAATATACCTTACCTTATAGTTACAACGGAACCCAAATGACCGACTTTGGCATGACATTTGGTTTTGGGATCCCGATTTTGACGACAAAGTCACTTTCTTCCGTAAACCTTGGGGTTTCACTTGGAAAAAGAGAGGCGGGTTCATCAAATTCACTGAATCAAAAATACATTGGTCTCAATTTTGGTGTTACCTTAGCGCCTTCAAATTTTGACCGCTGGTTCAGAAAACGAAAACTGGATTAAACTTAACGAAAATGAAACTTCAAAAATTACTCTTATCCGCGCTAGTACTTATCAGTTTAGGTGCGTATGCTCAAGAAGAAACAGAACAAGAAC
>CANGIC010000034.1 GCA_947453795.1 Flavobacteriales bacterium | reverse complement strand
TTATTTCGCGATACCTTGAATGAGTTGATTCACTCCATCGGCCTTACCAAAACCTTCACCGAAAAATTGATCCCGTTTCTCGACCGGATTGGTATCATGTGGTTGGTGGGTACGATCAATCCAGCCCAAGAGCATTTCATGTCGAACTTGATCCGTCAAAAAGTCATTTCGGAAACAGATCGTTTGCCTATCCCAGAGAAAAAAACGGTGGATGCGCTCTTGTTTCTGCCCGAACATGAACAACATGAAATCAGTTTATTGTTCTACAACTTTATGTTGCGCGACAAAGGATATTCCACCGTGTATTTGGGGCAAAGTGTACCTTATGATGCATTGAATGCGTGCATCGAAAGGTTGGAGCCGCGAACGATGGTGACCTCATGGTTGACGGCTGTAGATGACAATTTCATGCACAGCTATTTCAAGCGCTTAAATCAAGAGTGTGCGACGATTCCCGTTCTAGCGGGTGGAATCCAAATCAATTCAAGAAAGGACCTCGTTAGAGATTTTATTCACGAAATCAACGATTTACCTGAGCAGGTGGGCGCCTTGGTTAGCTGATAAAAATGCCCTTTTCGCCCAAAAGTGGAATGGGCTTCATCTTGTCTTTTGTGATTGTTTCTGGTAAAAAGATGAATTTCTTGTCGTACATGACATCGTTGACCCAAAAACTTACCCAATATTCATTGGTCAATGCGAAAACATCTTCCATGAGGGGTTCAATCTTTGCGGCTTCTTGCGGCAGCAACACTTCCAAGCAATGACGAAGGGTAGATGTTTTTATTTTCTCACCGGTATTCACATTTTCGCCAAAACCGGTGCTGGTAATGATAATTCCTTCCATGATGTCGTCGCGGAGATTCAATAGATACGCATAGTACAGCGTGTTTCCCTCTTCGTCGATTTGTTCAATAATCGCAACACCTACCTTTTCAACCTTTGGACCTAGCAATTCTTCGCGCATACTTTATTTTTTAGACACCAATTGTCTTCCAATTTTTAGATAACGAAAGACATCGATGGAATGTTCTACTTTGTTTAAATGGCGTTTGATGAAGCCGCGATTTTTCATTTTTTTCTCTGGAATGTGGTAATTCTTGTCGCGCTCATGGCCCAATCGAACGATGATCAGTTCTTCATCAGGTACGGTAATGATGTATTGACCTTTCAGCCCTCTGAAATAATGAACGGTAGATTGCGGATCGAAGTACACCCAAAGATGCAAACCGTAGCGAAGATTCTTCCACCCTTCTTCCGTGCGGATGGGTGCAGGTGCCTTGACTTCGTGCATGAATTTTTCGGAAACAATGCGTTTGCCGTCGACCATGCCATCCTTCAGCACTAACTTGCCCAATTTGGCAAAGTCATGCGCCGTAGCATAGAAGCAACAGAATGATTTTTCGTCACCATTGGCTTTGTCCAAGGACCAATACGCATCGCTTTCCATTCCAAGCGGCTCCACTATTTTTTCTTGGCAATACGCAGAAACCGATTTCCCAGTCGCTTTTTGCAACACAAAACCGAGAAGCTGGGTATTGCCACTTTGGTAGTTGAATACTTTACCGGGTTCAGCTACAACGTGTTGACGTGTAACCAAGCCGTAGAGATCCGTCCCGTAATACGACTCTGCATTTTCTGATAAGGGATTTTTTCCACTTTCTTCCCAGTCCAGTCCTGATGCCATTTCAAGCAAATGACGGAGGGTGATTTTTTCTCTTCCCTTAGCGTTGAATTCGGGTATATAGTTCCCCACTTTTTCGTCAAGACTTTTAATTTTCCCTTCGTCAATCGCAATCCCAATCAACAATGCTACGACGGTCTTTGTGGCGGAAAAGGCATTGCTCACTTTCATTTTTGCGGCCTTTTCGGGGTAGTATTCGTACACGATTTCATCACCTTTTATGACCAGAAATGCGGTGGTCCCAAGTGATTTCATGTAGGCCAAATCGGCTTTTTCAGGTTGTATCGTGTTGTAATCCCGGCTATATTTCCAGGGTTTGGGGTGTTGGGCATGCTTGAGCGTTCGGTAGGAGAAATTGTCTCGATCATAGATCCCCGGGCCCATTCGGCCTTGAAGGTAAGTTTGGTAAACGCCGGTGTACAAGTAATATCTTCCGGAAAGCACAACAAAGACATTGAAAAGCAGAATTACCGCAATCAACGTGTAAAGCAATAGCCGCAAAAACCGTTTAATTGACTTTGCCATGCTTATGCGCTATAGGTGAAGTTAAATTGTTCGGCCAATTTCTGCTTGAGTACCTTTGTTACCTCAACCATATCCAGCGCTCGACCAAGTTCATGTTGCATGGAGGTAACCGCCTTGTCGTCGATCCCGCATGGGATAATATGGGTGAAATAGCTCAAGTCTGAGTTGACATTGAAACCTATACCGTGCATCGTGACCCAGCGTGAACTTTTTACACCCATCGCGCAAATTTTTCGTGGTCTTGGGGTATCCCCGCCTATCCAAACGCCTGTTAATCCGTCGATTCGTCCACCTTCAATGCCAAATTCGCGCAGGGTCAAAATCACCGCTTCCTCTAAATAGCGCATGTATTTGTGAATGTCTGTGAAGAAATGGTCAAGATCGAAAATGGGGTAAACGACAAGTTGACCAGGACCATGGTAGGTGATATCGCCCCCGCGATTGATTTTGTAAAAGGTTGCATTGTTGGATTCTAAACCTTCTTCATTCAAGAGCAGATTTCCTTCATCGCCACTTTTTCCAAGCGTAAATACATGAGGATGTTCACAAAAGAGCAAATGGTTTTTCGTAATGATCTCCGTAGCACCATTGCGGATTTGAATTTTCTCGGAAATGGTGGTGTTGAATAATTTTTCCTGAAGGTCCCAAGCTTCCTTGTAGTCGATTAATCCGAGCGGTACGTAATGAACAAGTGGCAACATCATGTTGAATGTAATGTGGGACAATAGGGTGTCAAATGCTGATGATGATATCAGTTTGATTACAAAGATAAAGAAAGGATGCTGATGCCGAATATTTGAGGGAATAATTTCAAGATCACTGTCGTTCGCGGGTATTTTTTCGAATGTCGGGTTGCGTATTTGTCAAGCCCGGGCACAGTCTTCCCTTCGAAAAGTTGTACTTTTGTCAAAATTATGCTCATGAAATCGAAACGCGCTTCCGAAACCCTTTCCATCACCACGAAAGTTGTATTGCCCAATGACACCAATACCTTAGGAAATTTATTTGGTGGACAATTGTTGGCATGGATGGATGTGATCGCGAGCGTTTCAGCGCACCGCCACAGTAAGCGAGTGGTCGTGACTGCCTCTGTGAACAATGTATCTTTTCAGAAACCCATCAACCATGCGTCGATCGTGACCTTGGAAGCGAAAGTGTCACGTGCCTTCAGTTCATCAATGGAAATTTTCGTAGATGTCTTTGTGGAGGATGCAATTACAGGTGAACGTGAAAAGTGCAATGAAGCGATTTATACCTTTGTTGCGGTCGATCAATATGGTGCGCCGATTCAAGTGCCAGAGCTCATTCCTGAAACAGAGGAAGAAAAGGAACGCTTCGAAGGAGCTTTGCGCAGAAAACAATTGAGCTTAATTCTCGCGGGTAAAATGAAACCTTCTGATGCTACAGAACTGAAGAAGTTGTTCTTGGGGGACGAATAAGCTTAGCTCGTTTGACCTGAACGTGTTTCAAGGTCCTGGGCAATCGCTTCTACATTTTGCAAGTTCATGCAGTTGAAATGCCTTTTCGGACAGTTCTGAAATCCTATTTTTGAACACGGACGACATGTAAGGTCAGTCACTTCGTGGATGCTAAATTTTTCCGCTTGATTTGGATAATAGGGATACATCCCAAGTGCGGGAACGGTATTTCCCCACACACTGACAATCGGTACATCGAAACACGCTGCAATATGCATCATGCCTGTATCTCCAGTCAATAAAGTGGCACTTTGTGCAACCACGGATGCCGATTGCATGAGGGACAATTCCCCACAGGTATTGATGACTTGATGATCTGGGCAAAGGGCAGCAATGCGTGTACCCCGTTCGCGGTCTTCTGAACCACCAACAATCAGAATTGGATGCGAACTCTTTTCAATGATTTGAGCGACAAGATCCTCGGGCATTCGCTTCGTCCCGAATTGTGCACCAATGGCGATAGTAACGTATTTTTTTACTTGAAGTCCAAATCGAACCTGCGTATTGATAGTATCTTCAGGTGAAATGAAAAGTTCCCCAGGTTTGTGATCAGAAAAGATATTCAAAGGTTTTACAGCATAAAAATAGCGGTCGACAACATGCACTTTAGGGAGCGTATCTTTCTTGAAGTTAACCAAGATCCACTTCCTGAAATTCTCCTTTTCAAAACTGCTGGAAGGTCGCTTTAACGCAAATTTCAATCGGAACGTGCGCAAATTTTTATGCAAATCAACGATGAGGTCGTACTGTTCCTTTTTCAGTTCGGGGAGTATTTCCTTGATGTGTTCATCAAATGAATACAGTTTTTCAATGTGTGGATTCTGCTCAAGAAGAGAGGTATACGATTTACGCGTCAAATAATGAATCTCTACCTCTGGCCGCTGCGTTTTAATGGCCCGAAGTACCGGCGTTGTGAGCACGATGTCACCAATGGAGCTGAAACGAACGACGAGGATTTTCACGCGCTAAAGATATTCATTTCAGGGACAATCAAAGTGACTTGTATTGCTGATAAAGCAAAGACATGAGGGCGTGGCAGCGCTTCTTTTCTTTTTTAAGTAGCGTTGCGTCGTAGGTGTTCTCCTGAAACATTTTACCGTCCATGTGGTACGTGAAATGACCTTTTTGTGTCACCCAGCCATACCCACGAATGACGGTATGCAAGGCAAATTGCGGAACATTTGGGTTGAGTAAGTCCTTGCTCCAAGGGTAGTGATTCACCTCACCATGCATTTGGCGGAGAAGTGTTGTGGCGATGTCAGATTGAGAGCCAATGGCATCGATGCGTGTTCCACGGAATTCCTTTTTAATGGGCTCGCCAAAAAACAAAAGGGGAATCCGGAAGAACTGTGCAACACTTGGATTGGTGTTGAAAGGCGAGGCATGACCATGGTCAGCGACGAGCACGAAAATCGTATTCTTGTACCATTTCTCTTTCTTGCAGGCCTTGATAAAGTTGTTCAAGCAATGGTCGGCATAATACACGGAAGACATAAATCTCGCTTCATTTCCTTTCCAAACGGGTGCTTTTCCTTTGGGGAAATCATACGGCGAATGGGTGCTTCCCGTAAATGCACAGTGCATGAATGGTCCTTTTGTGCGATTGATTTTCTTTAGCAACAACGAATAAAGTGCCTCGTCGTAATAATTCAATTTGCCATGTGGAAGGTTTGAAGGGAATTCATTTTCATCTTCGACGACATCAAATCCGTGATCGATGAAAAAGCCACCAATGTTTCCGTACTTCAAATCACCTGAAAAAAGATAATGCGAGGAATAGCCCCACTTTTTAAGATCCTGGTTAATGGAAGGAAGTTTCCGGTGCTTGTCGGGCTGCATGGAAATGGAAATCTCAGGCAAGGCAGGATATCCCGCGAAAATGCTGGCATTGCCAATCTCTGAGGTGCTTCCTGCGGCATAGATGTTTGTGAAGAGCACGCCATCTTTGGCCAGTTGATCGAAGTGTGGGGTCGCACCTCTGCCCTTGTTGAGGCATCCCACAGCATCTGCCGTCCAGCTTTCCATGATGATGAATACAACATTCGGACGGTCGTTTTTTAGAATGTCCACCGTATGTTCGCGGGGATAGGTGTACAAGTCTTTGAGCAATCGCTTGCTTTTTGCCTCGGGAATGCGTGGAAACAGGTTGCCAATTTCACTGCGGTTATACAGCATAAAACTTTTGGTGAAGTAATACACTGAATTGACCGATAAGTCATTTGAAACATAGTTTTTTGAATAGTAGGCCGCATCGATGTTGATGGGTATCTGCTGAAGTCCACCGCGTCCCAGCACAATAAATAACCCAGTAAAGCTGCTCAATAGCACCATGGAAATGGGTACCGAAATGTACCAAACACTTCTTCGACTTGCTGATTTTGGTGGGTAGAGTTTTTTCAAGAGGAAAAATCCAATCACGGTTTCAATCACCGCATACACCATGAACCAAATGGTCATCCCGTAATCCGCAGTGCGCACCACTTCGTCTGGATTGAGTAGATGCGTGAAAACGCGGGTATTCAACTTATGGTTCCATTCGGGATAGGCGTTGATTTCACCACCATGTACCATCGCGCACAAGATGATTTCAATGAGCATCACGCCAAAAAAGAGCTTTCTGTGCCACGGTTTCTTTACAAACATGCCTGTGATAATCACCAACATGGGGAGTAAACTCAAAAGTCCAGCAGTCGCTAAATCCAAGCGCAATGAATAGAAAAAGGCCTGAAACCATTCTCCCCAAGGAATATCCGTGAATTTGTCGTAGTTGTGAAGGGAGAAGAGAATGCGCTGCACATCAAACACGAGGACCCAGAAAAGGAGGAGCTTGAAAACATCAATAACGGTGCGCTTCACGTCTTGCATGGTGCAAAGATAGGCGAAAGTAGTTGAATATAACTTAGGTTACACAGCGTTGTAAATTCTACCTGTAATTTTGCAGGGTGCCTTCAAACAAGAAGCTGAATTCACTAACTTTAAGAACATCAATACGAAATAACATGGGAAAGTTCCAAGAAATTGTAAAAGCCGAAACACCAACTTTGGTCGATTTTTATGCCACCTGGTGTGGTCCATGCAGAACCATGCAGCCCGTATTGGATCAATTGAAACACGAGATGGGTGCTGAAGTGCGCATTTTGAAAATCGATGTGGACAAGAACGCCGACATTGCCGATAAATTCAAAATTCGTGGTGTTCCTACCTTTATTTTGTTCAAGTCAGGTGAAATTCAATGGCGAACAAGCGGTGTAATGGACATTAACACCTTGAAATCGAAAATTAAATCAGCAATTTAATTCGAGAAAAAACTGAACCAAAAATTCATGATTAAAACCCTTTGGTAAAGACCATATTGTGTGTTGTGTAACCTTGTCGCCTTGAATGCGTAAGTGCCTACTCCAATACAAAGATGGGCAAACTTGCAGAAGTTCTAGGAAACCTCTACTTTTGCGCCCGACAAAAATTATTACTAAAAACTACTTTATGGGGTCATTTATGATTTATGTGCCAATAGCGATGGCAATTATCGGTCTACTTTTCATGTGGATAAAAAGAGCTTGGGTTTTAAAGCAAGACGCTGGAGATGGTAAAATGAAAGAAATTTCAGATTACATTTATGAAGGTGCATTGGCATTCTTAAAAGCAGAATACAGATTGTTAGCCATCTTTGTTGTTGCGGCAAGTATCGTGTTAGCTGGGATTTCATTTGTTGTACCAACAACACACATTCTTATCGTTGTTGCCTTCATTTTTGGGGCATTCTTCTCGGCTTTGGCTGGAAACATGGGGATGAAAATTGCAACGAAAACAAATGTTCGCACAACACAAGCTGCTCGCACTAGTTTACCGCAAGCATTGAAAGTTTCTTTCGGAGGTGGAACAGTTATGGGATTGGGAGTTGCTGGTTTAGCAGTTCTTGGTTTAACAGCTTTCTTTATTATTTTCTTCCAATTCTTTATGAAAGGTCAATGGACTTCAACTGAAGACATGACAATCGTTTTGGAAACATTGGCTGGATTCTCCTTAGGAGCTGAATCAATTGCATTATTTGCTCGTGTTGGTGGTGGTATTTATACAAAAGCTGCTGACGTTGGTGCAGACTTAGTAGGTAAAGTAGAAGCTGGAATTCCTGAGGATGATCCGCGTAACCCTGCAACAATCGCCGATAATGTAGGTGATAACGTAGGTGATGTTGCGGGTATGGGTGCCGATTTATTTGGTTCGTATGTAGCAACAGTTTTGGCTGCGATGGTTTTAGGTAACTATGTGATCAAGGACATGGGTGGTGCTATTCAAGATGCATTCGGTGGAATCGGTCCAATTTTATTGCCAATGGCGATTGCTGGATTTGGTATCTTATTCTCGATCATCGGAACTATGCTTGTAAAAATCACAAGCAATGACGCAAAAGAAAAGCAAGTACAAACAGCTTTGAATATTGGTAACTGGGTATCTATTGCCTTAACAGCTGTTGCATGTTTCGTTTTGGTTAAATACATGTTGCCAGAAACAATGAGCATGGACTTCTTTGGTGAAGGATCTAAAGATATTTCTTCAATGCGTGTTTTCTACGCAACAATTATTGGTTTAGTGGTTGGTGGAGCAATTTCATCTGTTACAGAATACTATACTGGTTTGGGTACAAAACCAGTGTTGAAAATCGTTCAAAAATCATCTACTGGAGCAGGAACTAACGTTATCGCTGGTTTAGCAACAGGTATGATTTCTACATTCCCTACTGTTCTTTTGTTCGCGGGTGCAATTTGGGGATCATACGCATTGGCTGGATTCTACGGTGTTGCTTTGGCTGCATCAGCAATGATGGCGACAACAGCTATGCAATTGGCGATTGATGCTTTCGGACCAATTTCAGACAACGCTGGTGGGATCGCTGAAATGAGTGAATTGCCGAAAGAAGTGCGTACGCGTACGGATATTTTGGATTCAGTGGGTAACACAACTGCCGCCACAGGAAAAGGATTTGCGATTGCATCTGCAGCATTGACTTCATTGGCCTTGTTTGCGGCTTACGTCACATTTACAGGTATTGATGGAATTAACATCTTTAAAGCACCAGTTTTGGCGATGTTGTTTGTTGGTGGTATGATTCCAGTTGTATTCTCTGCTTTGGCGATGAATTCAGTGGGTAAGGCGGCAATGGACATGGTATACGAAGTACGTCGTCAGTTCAAGGAAATTCCAGGAATTATGGAAGGAACTGGAAAGCCAGAATACGGCAAGTGTGTAGAGATTTCTACAAAAGCTGCTTTACGTGAAATGATGGTGCCAGGCATTTTGACCATCGGTTTCCCTATCGCAATCGTGCTGTTAGGTAAGTTGGTTTATGGTTCTGACAATCAGTTAATCGCTGAAATGTTAGGTGGATATATGGCTGGTGTAACAGTTTCAGGTGTACTTTGGGCAGTGTTCCAAAACAACGCAGGTGGAGCATGGGACAACGCGAAGAAGTCTTTCGAAGCTGGTGTCATGATCAATGGTGAAATGACATACAAAGGTTCTGATGCGCACAAAGCAGCAGTTACTGGAGATACAGTGGGTGACCCATTCAAAGATACGTCTGGACCGTCAATGAACATCTTGATTAAATTGACTTGCCTTATTGGTTTGGTTATCGCTCCAATACTTGGAAATGGTCACGATGGTGCATCGAAAGATGCCGCTTGTGGAATGGATAAGTGCCATGGGAAAATGGAATGTTCGAAAGACATGAAATCTTGCCACGGTGGAGGTCACCACGGACAAATGGGTGCGTGTGATGCGCATCACAATGGTGAATACATGATCGGAAAATGTGACATGCGTGAGTGTGCTAAAATGACGAAAGAGGAATGCGCAAAAATGTGTGATTCTTTGAAATGTACGCCAGAAGAAAAAGAAATGTGCATGGCGCATTACGACGCGAATGGAAAATTCATGGGAGGTAATGAGTGCACGAAAAAAGCAGATTGCTGCTCAGAAAAGAAAGCGTGCAAAGACAAATCTTCGTGCAAAGGAGACAAGGCGTGCAAGAAAGGGCATTGATCTTCGCTTCAACGAAATATAGAAAAAGGGTCTGCTTCGGTAGGCCCTTTTTCGTTGCAGAAAGTAACATTTTTCACCCTTATCCGTTTCGCTGAGTATGCGCTATTTTTCTCTTTTCGTTCTCCTTCTTTCGCTTTCCTGCTCGGCACAACTGCGCTTTGAGGTGCTGGACTACGATTTCGGGCTGTTGGAATCCTACGACGATCGCTTTGTGGATATCAAAGTCACGAATGTGGGCGTGAAAAAGGAATACATCTTGAGCGTTAAAAAACAAAGTGAGGTGGTTTACATCGCTCCGAGTGATCGCATCGGGCCTGACAGTGCGCTGTATTTGCGTTTTCAAGTGAATCCTAGCGCAAAAGGAAACTTTAGCTATGTGATAGATGTCTTTACTAGCGATAAGGCCTCAGCGACGCGAATACACCTTTCAGGTAGTATGAATGAAGTGCCATCAGATAACCTTTCAGCGTTTACCGCCTGTCCAGATTTTTCCGATCGGCCAGCGGGCAAAGACCAGAAATTTGACCTTACAGTCATCACGATTGATGCCGACTCACGAAAAGCATTGGAAAAATCTACAGTCTCCTTTCTTCAAAATGGCGCACCAGTATGGATGAAGGTTACCGATAAAGAAGGAAAGATCGTGGAGGACGCTGCGATTGGCTTCAGTTATTTTTATGCGATACACGACGGATATTTTCCAGAGGAACTGGGCGCATACATTAATTTCAACCGACATGAGGTGATTATCCCGATGCGCAGAGGTCCCGTTGAAATAACTCCTAGCCCTGATTTGGTGACCTCCACGAGCGACACAAGCATTGAGATTATTCTTGATGACCAACTTCAACAAGAGGTTTCCACTTCAACAACAGAAATTCCGGTGGAGTTGAGCACACTCGATGAGGATGACTTCTCCACGACTCACTTTAAACCGGTCAATGTCGTGTTCATCCTTGATGTTTCGTCCTCTATGCGGCAAAGTGAAAAAATGGAATTGATGAAATATTCCCTCTTTCAATTGATTGATATGCTGCGTCCTGAAGATAAGATGGGCATTGTGACCTATGCGACCGATACTCGTGTGCTTTTGTCATCCACTTCTGGCGCGGACAAGGAATCAATAAAGGAACAGGTTACGGCCTTGAAAGCAAGTGGAATGACGGCAGGTGGGGACGGCATAAAACTTGGCTACAAGGAGGCCATGAAGTCTTATGTGAAGGATGGAGTCAACCAAATTATTGTCATCACCGATGGGGCGTTTAACCGCAGCTCGGACGATTACAAGAAATACATTCGCAAATACCGAAGGAAAGGCATCAATATGTCTGTGGTGGGCATTCGAAACAGTGACAATGATGCCGATGAAATGATCGAATCAGCGCGACTTGGTGGCGGAAATTATGTGCCGATTTTTAAATTGGTGGATGCGCAAAATAATCTCAAGCAAGAAATTAGAGCGATCGCATTTCGAAAATAACTCAGGATAAGGTGTTGGCGATCAAGGGCTGAACTACATCAAAAAGTGCTTTCTCACTCCATGGCTTCGAAAGAAACGTTTCGAGCAAATTTTCCTTTTGGAGTTCGCTCACAATGAGTTCATTTGCTTGACCAGAAAGCATGATGCAAGAAATCTCAGGATATTTCTGTTTTACTTTACGGATCAATTGAGCACCCGTCATTTCAGGCATTTGGTAATCCACAATGATGAAAATAATGCTCACCCCAAAACGAATCAACTCTTCGATTTTCTCTTCTACTTCTGTGGGTTGCGAATAGGTTTCGATGAAGGTGTTCTTATTATTGATGATCTTCCGCAGCTGAAAGCTGAGGAGTGACGTGATCATTGGATCATCATCCACACACACAATAGCGAACTTGTGGTTAGTCATCAATTTTAGTTTTCTGGTTTAGAATGTGGTAAAAGTAACAAGAAAAGAGGTGTTGTGCTCATCTGAGTCTAACTTTATTTGCGCACCGTGGTCTTCGATGACTTTACTTACGATACTCAGTCCTAAGCCCGTTCCATTCATTTCCGACTTCGTGGTAAAGAATTTCTCGAAGATTTTATCCCGTATTTCCAGTGGGATCATCTTGCCACTGTTCTTTACTTCTACCATCAATTTGCCGTTTTCTTGCCACCCCGTGATCCGCAATTCGCCTTTACTGCCAATGGCATCGATGGCATTCTTAATGAGGTTGGACCACAGCTGGTACAATTTCGATTCATAGCCCACGATTTCAAGGTCTTGAGGCACATCGAAATAAAGATCAATGCCGTGTTTCAACTGGTGATTAAAGACATTCAGTACCGTTCGGATATTTTCATGCAAATTGACATTGTCCTTGCTGAGATTGGCGCCTTCTTTCAAATAAAAACGAAGATTTCGAATGACAGATGCGGCCTTCTCCCCAGCTTCCATGACCGTATCCACAAAGGTGCGAATGCTCTGAATGTGGTACATCAAATCGAGTAAATCCATGGGGTTATTGCCCGACATCACATAGTTGATGACCGCATCTTCATCGGCCAAGATCCGTGCTTTGACAAAGGCCGATGCCAAGTTTTCAAGATCATTTCGTTCAGGATAACGCGCTTGAAGCACCTCGCCGAATGCTTTTGTTTCGCGCATCACTTGTAGTCCGCCGATGAACATTTTCACGTTGCTTTCAACTGCTCTTCCACAGGCATAATGCAGCTGCTCAAAGGAGCACTTTTCAATGACGCTTTTGAAGAGGTTTTCCAGCGAATAGCGGATGCTTTCTGCCCCGATTTTCACGGCACCAATTGGTGTGTTTAGATCATGTGTTATGCCAGCGGTAATTTCACCAATCATCGCCAGTTTGTCCTGATTCGCCAATCGCTCCGTTAACTCATCGTTGCGCGAAGTTTTTTCAGCGATGGAAATCTCCAGCTTCTCATTGATTTCCGCATAACGGGCACTGGCCATTTCAATTTCTTTGATAAACGCATTCCGTTCACGGATGTCAGTGGCCATCGTCAGGACAAAGTTTTCACCCTCAAAGTTCGTGGGAATGACTTCCACATGTACCGGTGTGCGTTCTCCTGATTGGATGTTTTTGTGTTCCGTATCGACGCTATAATGACCACTTTCTTTGAGTTCACTCAAGTGATTTATCCAGTCTTCATTGGAAGTAAAGAAAGATTCTATGTCAAAAATAGTGTGCGCTCCGTAATGGTCGTAAATGCCAAGTCGTTCGCGTGCAGTTTTATTCAAATAAGCAAATTCCCCTTTTTCATTCAACACTTGAACACCGACAATGGCATTGTCAAGGAAAAAGGTCAAGCGCTCTAAATCTTTTTGTTTTTGCTGCAATTTGAGTTCTGAATTGCGTTCACCCGAAATGTCAATCCCATAGCCAATCACGTAAGATACTTCTCCCGTATTGTTCACAATGGGATGGTAGCGACGTAGGACAAAAACACTTTCTCCTTCTGGCTTCGGATGCTCATCTACCCACTCAGAAGGAATTTTAGTTTCGATGACACGACGGAAATTGTTCATTCGTGGTTCGACCGTAGACCGATCAATGCCTTTTAAATCGCAATAGTCATAATCTGTTTTCCCAATGATAAAGTTGCGCGTGCTGTCGTTTTTTATTCCTGCTGGGTTGATGTACAAATACCGTCCAAGGGGGTCAAAAATTCCGACATCGAAAGGTAAATGTTGGAGGATTTCAAGAATAAATTGGTCGGGTGTAAGCGCTGGATCTATCGAGTTGATGACATGACTTACAATCGCAACATCGCTCGTGCGCATAGGGGCACAATGCAGGTAAATGATGTCTTCTCCAATGCGTGAGATTCGGACATCAAAACGGAGATTGTTGGCATTCACTACTTCAAATACATCATTGTGCTTGTCTGAAGTACTGGATTGGAATAGTGCGCTAAAATTGGCGAACTGAACGGATTTGAAAATAGAGAATAAGGCGGTATGTGCAGCGATGTTTGAAACATCCTCGCGCATCAGTGGTCCAACATGCAAAATCTCACCATGTGGATTGACAATGATGTCGTACTGATGAACGGAATCAATGAGTCCAAAAATTACACGAAGAGAGTCTGACGATGTACTCAAAATCAACTTGTTTTAACGTGTGCGCACTTCACGATTCTCCAAACAACAGGAATCATAATCTATATGCCCCGCTTTGGTGCAGAATCGTACCGAAAGATAGGTATTCTTGCTGTCGAAAACAAGGACTCAATCCCAAGAACACCTTTTAGGGTGCTATTATGTGGTGTTCAGTTACGCTGAACGCAGTTTCAATCAACAAAGTATGCTTTGATTTTTTATGATTTGAGAAATAATTTAGTACATTCACATTCAATTATTTCAGAATTCTATTCGCTACTTATGTCAGAACTAATTAAAGTACTTGTTGTCGATGACCATGCGTTGATTCGTGAAGCATGGGTTTCTTTGCTTTCAACAGCACCTGGAATTCAAGTGGTTGCCAAGACAGATAATGCAGATGACGCCTACAATTTGTCCATTCAATACCGCCCAGATGTCGTGTTGATGGACATTAACTTGAAAGGAAGTAACGGGTTTGATGCAGCGGAACGGATCTACAACAGTTTGCCTAAAACACGAATTATCGGCTTGACCCTGCACGATGAAATCAATTATGTGAAGAAGTTTTTATCGATCGGCGGCAAGGGCTATTTGACCAAAAATATCAATCGGGAAGAGCTGATTGCTGCAGTGCATGCCGTATACAATGGCGAAACTTACATTGCGAGTGAAATCAAGGACCGTTATTTTGCCTCTTTGTTGCACTTGGACAATGAAGAGAATAAAAAAGAAGTGACGCTAAAGGAAATTGAGGTGATTAAAATGATTGCCAAAGGATTGACTTCTAAAGAAATTGCGGATCAATTGTTTTTGTCGCCACGAACGGTGGAAACGCACCGCCACAACATCTTAAAAAAATTAGGTTTTTCCAACGCAGCGCAATTGACGGGCTGGGCAAAGGAAAAAGGTTACCTTTAATTGCAAGTGATCAAAAGTCTATATCTAAAATGGTAGGGTATGAGTAAAAACGCTGTTGTTGTTGAAGATTTTAAACTTATTGCCGCGGTGTGGGAAGAAATTCTTGTGGCAATGGGATACTCAGTAACCGTGTTTGCCAATGGCGAAAATATTGTTGAGCCCATCCTAAATTTGGAACCAGAGGTGGTTTTGATGGACATCAATCTGCCACGCGATAAGAATGGATTAGAAATTTCCCGTGAACTGATTCAATCCAACTCGAGTATACGCATCATGGCCATCACGATGCAAGATCAGCCACATTATCTCATGAAGGCAAAGGAAATAGGGTTGAAAGGATATGTCCTTAAAAATGCATCCATTGCTACCATCAAAGAAGCCATTAAATCGGTGGCTGATGGAGGAGAGTATTTCTCAGAGATGCCTACTTTTTAAGCAGATTGTTTTAAAACTCAATAATGATTGCTGTTCCTTCCCCTGGAGCGCTGATCAGTTCGATGGAGGCATTAGCCACTTGTGCGCGTTTTACCATGTTCTTCAAGCCGAAGCCCGTTTCCATTTTTCGCATGTCAAATCCAATCCCGTTGTCGTGAATTTCTAGAATCATTTTTTGATTGCGCTTTCCTATGGTGCATTCAATCATGGTGCATTCTGAATATTTCCGCGAATTGGTAACAAATTCTTGAATAATCCGAAAGATATTGTAGGCATGCTCAGGTGTCATGTGTGACAGCGGAATTTTTTTCGCGTTGTACACATACTCAATATTGCCCGAAAGCTCATTCATCTTCCCAAAATACACATCCAAGGCATAGAGCAATCCACGATCAAGTTCTGGTGGTGAGAGATTGTAGCACATGGATTTCATGAGCATAATGCTATCTTGGGCCAAGTCACGGCAAATGCCAAGCATCCTGTTCTCTGTTTCAGACATCACTGTGGATAAGTATAGATTGAGGGCAACGAGGTTTTGACCCAAGCCGTCGTGCAGCTCCATCGCCATGCGGTTGCGTTCTTCGTCAAGTGTTTCATACACCAAGCGTTCTTTCTCAAGAATTGGCTTTTTCTTTTCGTCGATGTCCTCGATATAGGCCAGCCAAAAGTTTTTGTCCTTCCGCTCTGAAAACTTACCTGAAATCAAACGGTACCAATGTTCACTGCCGTCGGGCTTCATTAATCTGAACTCTGTATTGAAGGAATCGCGGCCCTTTTTTAAGTGGTTTATCTTACTTAAAAACTCAGGGAGATCATCGGGATGGAAGCAGGAGAGAAAATAGTTTTCATCCGTGATGACCTGCTCTGAATCCAAGAAGGGAAAAAGAATATGGAAGTTGTCACTCAGAAAGCGAATGGATAAACGTTTTCCAGCGACCAAATCAAAGCCAAAATAGGCAATGGGCAAACCTGGGAAGTAGCGAAAAAGATTTGCGGCAGAGTCGGTGTACCGTTCGTTCAACCATACTTTGATTACAAATCCATCTGATCCTATGGGCGTCATGCTGATGCGCTCAATCCGGGCTAAAGTAAATCCTTCGGTAAGATTGAGTTCCGTTTTGTGGATGAGGTGCTCGTAGAATGAAATCAATGAAGCTGGATTCAGGATGCGCTTGACAAAGTCAATGACCATGCTGCCTTTTTCCGCGTCGTATTCTTTGTCACTGACAAGGTTGGCCGCGGTGTTGTTGACGTAAAGGATCTTGAAGGTATTGTCTACGGTAATGAGCGCAGTTTTTAGGTCACCAAAAAAGGCATCAAGTTCTTGGTCCGACCCAGTCAATACTGATGTACGAATCAATCTTTGAAGCTGAACAATATCATCTGATGAATCTATTGCCGTGCTTAGCGCTTGGTTTCTCCTCATTTTTGTAGTAATACGCCACAATAATTAATACAAAGTAAGAATTTTATTCTTTCTAAGTTTAAAGCATTTCAGTAAACTTTGACACATCATATAGTTAAAAAGATAGGTGTTATTGGCTTTTTGGTAATAAGTTTACTATGCTTTGAGCCAACCTTCAAATGTCGTTTTAATTAATTAGAAAAATATAATGCAAAATAAAACGCTGTAAAACAATTGGTTATGCTAATCGTTTTGGTGAGATGTTAGGTAGGAAAAGAAGGACGATGTAAGGAGTTTTTCACGCCAAGGAAGTGGGGTTTGGACGCTATTCTGCGCGATTAATTTTGCGTGAATCGCATAAATAATTCTACTTATTTTTCAAATGGATGACTTGGCAATTGATTTTGGGTCAAAGCTGGCCAATGGAAGTTATGACCTTTCGGTGGTAACGAATACGCGATCGCGGTCAATTTGTTCGTTCAATGCCGCAAAGAAGGC
>CANGIC010000033.1 GCA_947453795.1 Flavobacteriales bacterium | reverse complement strand
TCGAAGAATACTCCGTCTTAAAATCTTAATATCTTGACGTCTTGATATCTCCTTGTCTTTTAACAAAACGGATTTTTTTGGAGCATGGAGCATAGAATATGGATCAATCAATATTCTATCAGCGCAGCGGTCCTTTGTCCTTCGAAGCTCAAAGAGCGAAGAAGTGTCCTATGTCCTTCAAGGTACCTTCTTTCAGATGAAATTCAAAATTTGACGCTTTGCGATTTGATCCCTTCGGGAATTTAGCATTCGAAGAATACTCCGTCTTAAAATCTTAAAATCTTAAAATCTTGACGTCTTGATATCTTAAAATCTTGTTGTCTTGACATCTAAATTCCTTAAAATCCAAAGGCCCTTGACAAGGGGGTCTGAATGTTGTATCTTTGCGCTCCTCTTAAAAAAGCGGACCACCAAAACAAGTATGTATGAGTAAAATGAAACTTTCTGATTTCAGCTTCGATCTTCCAGATGAACTGATTGCAGAATACCCAAGCGACAATAGAGATGAAGCCAAGTTGATGGTGATCAATCGCAAAGAAGGAACAATCGAACATCACCTATTCAAGGACATCATCAATTATTTCGAAGATGGCGATGTGATGATTACCAACAATACCCGCGTTTTCCCTGCCCGTATGTATGGAAATAAGGAAAAAACGGGTGCTAAAATCGAAGTTTTCTTGTTGCGTGAACTCAATCGCGAAAGCTTATTGTGGGATGTGCTCGTTGATCCGGCCCGCAAAATCAGAATAGGAAATAAATTGTACTTCGGTGACGACGATTCATTGGTAGCAGAGGTTATTGACAATACAACATCTCGTGGACGCACCTTGCGTTTCTTATTTGATGGCCCTTACGAGGACTTCAAAGCGAAAATCACAGAATTGGGCGAAACACCACTTCCGAAATACATCAAGCGCGAAGTAGAAGCAACCGATGAGGAGCGTTACCAAACCATTTTTGCGTCAGAAGAAGGTGCTGTTGCAGCGCCAACTGCTGGATTGCATTTCTCGCGTGAGTTGATGAAGCGTCTTGAATTAAAAGGCGTCAACTTTGCAGAAGTGACACTTCATGTTGGGCTTGGAACATTCCGCCCAGTAGAAGTAGAAGACCTTACGAAGCACAAGATGGATTCGGAGCAGGTTATTATCTCTGAAAAATGTGTGAAAATCGTCAACAACGCAAAAGAAAATAAAAAGCGTGTATGTGCCATCGGTACAACATCGATGCGTTCCATTGAATCATCCGTTTCGACAAACGGCATGTTGAAGCCCTACGATGGTTGGACAAATAAATTCATTTTCCCGCCTTACGAATTCAGTATTGCTGATTCCATGGTGACCAACTTCCACACACCGCTTTCTACCTTGTTGATGATGATCTCCGCTTTCTGTGGTCACGAATTGATGATGGAAGCTTACAAACAAGCCATTGAAAATAAATACCGCTTCTACTCATACGGAGATGCGATGTTGATTCTGTAAATAATTGCAATAGATTGACGGAGGGGGTGAATGAAAATTTACCCCTTTTTTTGTGCCTTACTTTTTATCCCAGCCGATCTCCCAATAGGCCCGCTCGATAAATCCCCAGCCGATATTTTCCATGTTCACGATATCGTTCAACAAAATGATGCAGTCCGCCCTTTTCATTTCTTCAAGTAGGTTCATCCCCTCCAGCCCTTGGTTGTTGTTGGTTGGGTCTTTTCGGGTGTTGAAATAATAAAGGAACTTGGTGTCCGGCGTAAACAGCTGTTCGCGCAAGGTCGTCATGGAAACCACATCAAAGAAACTGTCTGAAATAATGAGCGCCCTAATTTTTTTACCTCCAGAAACGTGAGCCGGGAATGTAAGACAACGCAAGTCTGGATCATTGGGCGGAGAAAGTAAATTCAACAATTGCGCAAGGTCATTGTCGTTGTAAAAGAAGCGAAAGGTCTTCTCTAAAGTAAAGTTCGGGCGGCTAAACTTCATTTTCTTGAGTTGCTCTACTTTGCGAACGAGTGTGTCCATGGCTAAAGCGGCACCATACATCGACCAGTGAATGCCCGATGTCGAAATCAACGGTGCTGCAGCTGATTTTTTGATGTCCAGAAAATACGTATTGAAGTCGATGACATGGATTCCATTTTTAAGCGCTTCCTTTTTGATGGCCTTGTAGTTTGATCGCTCCGTTTTGTAGGTGTTCACCTCAGGAAGATCTTCCGCATAAAAATAGGTTTTCGACGGAGCAATGGCCAGAATGACAGGGCACGATTCACCTACAAAATCTTGAATTTTAGAGAGCTTTCGCACTTTTTCGCTAACGGCGTCCTGTCCAATAAAGGAAGTGCCCTCATTGTAATCTGCACTGTAAAAACGGAAGAGATTCCCATGGTATTCATAAATCTGTTGGGCATTGATCTTTCCGAAAATGGAGTATTCGAGTTGGTTGCGCAACCGCACTAAGGGACTTTTAACCGCAAGATTCTCCTCTAAATACACTTCTGTATAGCGCTGATATGAACCGGAAAACCAATCAAATTTTCCTTTCAAGGAATCCTTCATTTCCCCAGCTTTCGAAACTTGAACACCATTCAAAGGGGTAAATTTTCGCCAATGAAAAAGTTGAAAACTCAAGGGAATGCAAAGAAACAGAAGAACGAGTCCTTTCAAGATGTGTGGTGATATTTCCCTTCTTTTCTCCATTAGAACTTAAAGTAAATGAAAGGGTTAAATCCATTTGCCACGATGAAGGATAAACTTACGAAGAAGAGAATGCACGAAAATCCTGTGATCACCCATTGTTTCATTGAAGCCGACTGCTCCGAAATAAAATGTGTACTGACAGCACGGAGCGCTGGAATCAAACCAAATAGACAAATACCAGCAGCCAACAGAAGATGAATGAGATAATACGTACCGTTGACAATGTTAGGCAACTCCATGCTTCCGAAGGTCCACAGGTGCTTATATACGGAAACAGCACCACTTATACTTTCTGCTTGAAATAGCACCCAGCCGTTCAGCACAACGATAAACGTGAAAACCACCGCGATGATGGAAGTGCGAAGCAAGGCCTTTTCTAAAAAGAGGCGGTCTAAAATGAGCCATGTTCCGTGAAACACACCCCAAAGCACGAAGGTCCAATTGGCACCGTGCCAAAGCCCACTGAGCAAAAAGACAATCATCAAATTAAGGTAGGTCCGAGCGGCGCCTTTGCGATTTCCTCCAAGTGGGATGTAGAGGTAATTCTTCATGAAATCACCCAAGGTGATGTGCCATTTTTTCCAAAATTCAGTGATCGAACGACTGGTGTAGGGACGGTCAAAATTTTCAGGAAAGGTGAAACCAAAGAGCTTTCCAAGTCCAATTGCCATGTCGGAATAACCCGAGAAATCGAAGTAAATCTGAAAAGTATAGGCCAACATACCGAGCCAAGCGGCACCCGTAGTGAGGTCTGATTGTCCATCGAGCAGTTGGGATGAATACTCCCCGAGGACATTGGCGATGAGCACCTTTTTACCTAAGCCAACTGAAAAACGTGTAAATCCTGCCAAAAACTGATTGGCGGTCTCGACACGACTTGTAATCTGCTGTGCAACAAGGTTATATTTTACGATAGGTCCAGCGATGAGGTGAGGAAACAAAAAACTATACAACACATAATTGTGAAGGTAGCGCTGCGGTTCTGCATTTCTTCGGTACACATCCACCGCATAGGTAATCGACTGAAAGGTATAGAAGGAAATCCCAATTGGCAGCAGCACCGATTTCCACTCGATCATTCCGCCCCCCATCATATCCAGCAAGGAATTGGCATTCTCCAGAAAAAAATTGAAATACTTGAAGTAGATGAGAAAGCCGAGATTAAATACGACACTGAAGATCATGACTTTGCGTCGCTCTCGTCCTTCAAGCGTATGCAGATACTTAACGAGAAAAAAGTTGACAACACATTCTAAGAGCAACACAAACAGAAAGGCAGGTTCACCCCATGCGTAGAAAAACAAGCTAGATAAAAGAAGAAGGATGTTTTTCAGTTTACCCGGAACTAGGGCATAAAGCACCACTAATATTGGCAGAAAGAACACTGCGAATATGATTCCAGAGAAAACCATCTGCTAGTTGGTAAACTTGTATTTGATAATGCAATAAATGGCGCGAAAACCATCTTTCCACCCAATCTTTTTTCCTTCCTCGTAGGTGCGGCCGTAATAGGAAATGCCTACTTCATATATGCGAATACCTTTCACTTTCGCCAATTTGGCGGTGATCTCCGGTTCAATGCCAAAGCGACTCTCGCGGATGGTCATCTGCTTGGCAATGGATGTCCGCATTAGCTTATAACAGGTCTCCATATCCGTCAAATTCAAGTTGGTCATGATATTGGAAAGTCGCGTAAGGAACTTATTTCCGATGGAATGCCAGAAAAACAGAATACGGTGTGGGTGGTGACCTATAAATCGCGAACCGTAAACCACATCGGCATTGTCCTTGAAAACGGGCTTCAAGAGCAAAGCATATTCGTCTGGATCGTATTCAAGGTCCGCATCCTGTATGAGCAAGTAGTCGCCCGAACATTCTTGAATGGCACGATTGATTGCAGCCCCTTTGCCTTTATTTTCTGCTTGACGAAACAACTGAAGATCGACATTCGGATGTTGCTCCATAAAGTGTAAAACCACCTCTTCGGTTTTGTCCGTAGAGCAGTCATTGACAAGGATGATTTCTTTTGTAATTCCTTCGGGTAGAACAGATTGAATGACCTTTTCGAGAAGTTCACAAATCGTGCGTTCCTCGTTGTAGGCGGGAATTAAAATGGACAGTTTTTGGATGGGCTGCATGTACAAATGTAAGGATATCAAGCGTGTTTGAAAAATGGCAACGGAAAAGCACAACTTTAGCCACCAAAAGAAAGTGATATTGATTACTTTTGTACTCCGAATTTATTCAAACGATGGCCCAAAACAATACCATATCTCTCAAACAAAAATACCGGGCATATTTCGTATTTACGAAGTTCAGACTTTCATTCTCTGTGATATTGTCTGCCTTAGCGGGCTATTTATTTTCTGCATGTGTCAACAATGTTGAGGTTGAAGGTTGGATTGTTGCCAATTTATTGATCGGTGGAATGCTCGTAACAGCAGCTTCAAATGGTTCGAATCAAATTTGGGAACGGGACTTAGACAAATTGATGAAACGTACCGAGCGACGTCCAATTCCGCAAGGTATGATGACTGTTAATGAAGGGTATATCGTTGTTGCGGTCTGTTTACTTGTCGGGACTTATTTATTGTATCAAATCAATCTATCGTCTGCGATTCTAGGACTTGGTGCTTATATCTCGTATGTGTTCATTTATACACCGATGAAACGCATTTCCCCATGGGCCGTATTCGTTGGTGCTTTTCCGGGGGCAATTCCACCTATGCTTGGCGCAATCGCAGCTAAGGATGACTTTGGACTTTTGCCGGGCATCTTATTCTTCGTGCAGTTCATGTGGCAGTTTCCACACTTTTGGGCCATTGCCTGGGTGGTGTACGACGATTACAAAGCCGCTGGATTTTCCCTGCTCCCTTCGCGAACGGGGCGTTCAAAAGAATCGGCCTTTCAAATTGTTGCCTATGCGTTGGCGATGATTCCTTTTAGCTTGTTACCTTGGGTGCTTGGTATGGTTGGAGTGCTTTCCCTTGTTGTAGCAACGATTGCGGGAACTGTCTTTTTCTTGTATGCCTACCGACTTTACATTACGTGTGAAACGGGTGACGCGCGAAAATTGATGTTCGCCTCTTTCATCTACTTGCCTGTTGTCCAGTTTGTATATGTTATTGATTGTAATTTAATGAACTAAGCCATGAAAAGAAATTTTACGGACGAGCTAAGTCCAGAATTGAGAGAAAAGACCAAAAAGAATTTGGTCTATGTGGGTATTTTTAGCATCGTGATGCTGTTTGCAGGGTTTACATCTGCCTATATCGTGTCAATGGGTGATTCTTTTTGGGTGAAATATCCCTTGCCTACAGGATTTTGGCTGAGCACCGCAGTGATCATAGCGAGCAGTATCTTCTTTGAACTTGCCTTGCGTTTTGTCCGAAAAAATGACCTTAAAATGCTCAAGGTGTTTATGTTCTTGACGCTAGTTTCTGCGCTCGGCTTTGTCTACTTCCAATTCAAGGGTTACGGACAATTGATCAGTGAAGGGGCACATCCGGCCAACAACCGAATTCTTGTAACTGAAGGAAATTACGGGGAATATTACACCGTGAAAATGAACGGGTCATTTATCGACATTGATGGGAACGCATTTTTAATCAATGGACGTGAAATGAGTCGTAAGGAACTGGATGCGTACAAAAACTTTATGTCCCAATTCTTGAAGGTTGACCGCAGGAAAGACTTAATTGTGAAGAATTATGGCAGTGGCTTCGTTCTTTATTTATCCAATGTACCCGTAGGTTTAATCAATGGGAAATTGTGCACGCCAGATGGAAAAGAATTGCAGTATGTAGATTTACTGCGCCTGCAGCAATTGTCGGTTAATGTGAAAGATGAGCGTGGCGACTTTTTTCACCGCGGAAAAATTGGAACCGACTTCGACATCTATTTTAAAGGCGAAAAATTGGAATACGCGCAGCGCCAATTGCGTTTTAAAGGCCAAAAGTTGAATCGTTATCTGCAGATCAAAGCAATGGAGACATCGGATACCGCATCTTCGTATTTGTTCATTATTACCTTCTTGCATTTGCTGCATATTGCGGTGGCATTAATTTATCTTTTACGCGTTACAATTGGCTCATTTACAGGTAAATTCTCTTCGTCTGAGTTTCTTAGTTTAAAGCTCGGAGCAATCTTCTGGCATTTTTTAGGGTTATTATGGCTCTATTTGTTGCTGTTTTTACTTTTTATTCATTAAACTTGCACAAAAATTTTTGTAATGGCAGGACACGCTACACAACAAATTGATAACACGGACCTCTGGGGAGGGAAGATATCACCGTTCAGCACGAGCTACGGAAAACTCATGATGTGGTTTTTCTTGGTTTCGGATGCTTTGACATTCGGAGGACTTTTGATTGCCTACGGATACACGCGACATGATGCGCAAGATGCTTGGCCAATCGGCGAAGAGACATTCAACTCGATGCCTTTCTTGGGTCATGGATTTCCATTGTTGTATGTTGCATTGATGACGTTCATCCTTATCGTTTCTTCAGTTACGATGGTGTTGGCGGTTGAAGCAGGACACCGTATGGACAAGCGCGGAGTGGTAAAATGGATGATCGCTACCATCATTGGTGGATTTTTCTTCGTTGGCTCACAGGCATGGGAGTGGTATCACTTTATCCACGGTTCTGAATTTGGAAAAATTGAACTTGCCGACGGATCTCAAGCCATTGTGAAAGGTCATTTTGGAGAAATTGAAAACTTTAAAGTCACTATCGCGGGTAAGCACCACAAAAAAGGCGACGTCATCACCGAGGATTTGATGCACCAATACCAACATGCTGTTGTTGCGGGTGATATTGAAAATGGTGTGATTACATTGCACGATGGTTCTAAAGCTACAATCAACAAAAAAGCAGATACGCACTTTGAAATGATCATCAAGAAAGATGGGAAGAAAAACAAAGTAGGGGATAAGCTGGAAGGTGATAAAGCATGCAAACAGTACTATGAAGTCATCAATAGTGGTGTTGCAAACAAAGTAATCTACGGAGCGAACTTGAAACAAAACGAATACGGACCGCAGCAATACGCGCAGTTCTTCTTCTTCATTACAGGTTTCCACGGTTTCCACGTATTCTCTGGGGTGGTGATCAACATCATCATTTGTTTAGGAGCAGTTGCTGGAACATACCACAAGCGTGGTCACTATGAAATGGTGGAGAAAACAGGTCTTTACTGGCACTTTGTCGATTTAGTTTGGGTATTCGTATTTACCTTCTTCTACCTCGTTTAATTAGTTAATTGAAAATATCCAGATTATGGAAAGAGATGATATCATTGAGTATTCGTTAGATGCTCACCATAGCGAAGAAGCTGGAAAAGCAATTCGCAAGAAAATTTTAAATGTTACAATCCTTCTTACTTTAATTACCGTTATTGAAGTAGTGGTAGGTGCTAAATGGGGTCGCGCATCAACATCAGGTGTAACTTGGCAAATGATTAAATACGGGTATATCGTGTTGACATTGATTAAAGCCGCATACATCGTATTGGTATTCATGCACCTTGGTGACGAACGTAAAAGTTTGAAGTATGTGATTCTTGTCCCATACATCTTGTTCATTTTGTATCTGATCTTCATCGCATTGATGGAAGCCCTTGCCGTGGGACACGCTTGGTCGACATACGGTTCTTAGACACATGGCTAAAAAAAGTACTGCCGGACGAATGAAAGTAGCTTTCGCATATCTACTTTTATTTGGTCCGGCTTTTTTATTGATATTCATTTCTTCTCGTGGATGTAGCCATAAGTTTAAAACCTTAGACGACTATGGCGCTGCAAAAGAATATGTGTTTACAGATTCTCGCGGCATTCAAATGTCAACAAAAGATTTCGATGGCAAAATTGTCTTAATGACGGTAATCCAGGAATCGTGCCCTGGAAATTGTTCGATTTCAATGTGGCATCTTGACCAACATATCTATCAAAACATCCGAAAAAACAAGCGCAAAAAAATGAAACAAGTGCGCATCATTTCCTTCGTGACGGATGGAAATGGTAATCCAGTTTCGGACCTTTCAGCAACGGTAGCATCTCTTAAGGACAATGTCGAAGGCTACGATCCTGACTTGTGGCTTGTGGTGAGTGGCGATCCTCAAAAAGCGTATGACTTCAAGCACAATGGACAAAAGCTTTTGGAAAGAGGGGATAAATACTATGGTGGTCATGCATTCCAAGAATTGATGCTGCTCATCGATAAGAAGAATCACCTTCGCATGGTGTTATCGGGTAAAACGGAAGGTATGGTACGCAGAATGCGTGACTATATCGCACTGCTCCAAAAACAATACGATAAGGAAAGAAAACATTAATTGACCCAATGTGTTTTTCATTTATGCGTCTGTTCCTATTCATAGCACTTCTATCTCTTGCGGCATGTGCCCCATCAAAAAAGGAACATGTACTTCCCTTTATCGGTAACTTTGATGTTGAATATACACTGGTTGATGGCGTGGAGGTGACCGATACGGTTTACCCGAAAATCCCTTTCTTTACCTACACGAACCAAAATGGTAAAACGGTAAAATCTACTGACTTCAAAGGCAAAATCTGGGTGGCTGAATTTTTCTTTACCTCATGCCCAACTATTTGCCCTAAGATGACACGAAACTTGCTCATGCTGCAGCAGTCAACAAAGGATTTAAAGAAGGAAATTCAGTTTATGTCATTTAGTATCAATCCTGACTTCGATCAACCCAAGGTGTTGAAACGCTACAGTAAACATTATGGGGTGGATGAATCAAATTGGGTATTTTTAACAGGCGATGAGGAAGCAACTCATGTGCTGGGGATTGAAAATTTTAATACGTTTGCCGGACGTGATGAGGAAGAAGCGGGTGGATTCGCCCATTCAGGGGCGTTTACCCTAGTGGACAAGGAAGGGTATGTGCGGGGAGTGTATTTGGGAACAGATAAAAAGCAAGTAAAACAACTAGAAGAAGATTTAAGAAAATTATTGAAGTATGAGTACGACGTTGAATGATCCGAAAAAAGTAAAGCAAGTGCGCACATTGATCATTACACTTTCCGTGGTGATCCCAGTGGTTGTTGCCTTGTTGTTTAAAGTACACATCGACGGGGTTGATCTTACCTTCTTGCCAAAAATATATGCTGGAATCAATGGTTTAACGGCCATCGTATTGATTATGGCCTTAGTGGCAATCAAATCGAAAAACATGAACCTTCACCGAAATTTAATTCGTGTTGCGCTTTTGTTGTCATTGCTTTTCTTAGCGGCTTATGTAGCGTATCACGCAACATCAAGTCCTACCGAGTACAAAGGAAGTGTACCAGGGGTTTATTTTACGCTACTCATTAGTCACATCGTGTTGAGCGTTGCGGTTATTCCAATGGTATTGTTCACCTACCTTGCCGCTTGGGAAGGACGCTTCGAAGACCACAAAAAATGGACACGCTTCTCATTTCCAATCTGGCTGTATGTAGCGGTAAGTGGTGTGGCTGTATACTTTATGATTTCTCCGTTTTACGGTTAAAAGATGTTAAGACTTCAAGATTCTAAGATTTTAAGACGGAGTCTTCTTCGAACCCTAAATTCCCAAAGGGATCAAATCGCAAAGCGACAAATTTTGAATTTCATCTGAAAGAAGGTGCCTTGAAGGACATCGGACCGCTACGCTGATAGAATATTGATTGATCCATGTTCTATGCTCCATGCTCCAAAAAAATCCGTTTTGTTAAAAGACAAAAGACAGGATCGTACGTCGAAGTTTGTAACTCGTAACTCGTAACTCGTCACTCGTAACTCGTCACTCGTAACTCATCACTCGTAACTCATCACTCATCACTCGTAACTCGCCTCTTCAATTACCCTATAAATCTCCTTTGCGGTGTTGTCCCAACTAAAAAGTTTCGATCGCTCTAGCCCTTTTGCGCCAAGCATGTCAAGTGCAGCTTGATCATTGTGCAATGCAACCATTTGCGCAACTATCGATGTGGTATCAAACGGATCACAATAAACGACAGCATCTCCACCCACTTCGGGCAAGGCCGTTTTGTCACCACTCAAGATAGGTGTTCCACACTTCATCGCTTCGACCAATGGAATCCCAAATCCTTCAAAATAGGGAACGTAAACGAAAAGTTTGGCCGCAGCCATGACATGAGATAAGTCCTGCTGTGACAATCGACCGGTAAAGTGAATCTGTGTTTCGATTTCTTTCGGTGGTGCAGTGAATCCAAAGTTTCCCCACAAGGGCACACCCACAATCACGAGTTGGACATCGGAATTTGTTTCTTGCTTGAATGCACAGAAGGCCTCGATGAGTCGTGCTATATTTTTTCGCGGATGAATGGTACCTACAAAGAGAAAATAGGGTTTCCCGTTCGTGTATTTTTTACGGATAAGGAGTTGATCGTTGGCTTCTAGTGGCCGAAAATCATCCGATGCACTGTTCCAAAAGGCACTTACCTTCTCGGGTGAAATACCATACGTTTGAATAATATCCTGGCGAGAATATTCGGAAACGGTAACTACATGCGCTGCTTTTCTTGCAAATTTCGAAAAAAATGTCCGTAGGTAATGCCGTGCCGTAAAGGGCAAATCTTTCGGGTAATGTTCGAAATTGATGTCGTGAATTACACCTACTTGAGGAGTATTAGTCAAGAGTGACAGGTATCCGTCTGGAGAAAAAAATAGGTCAACCTTGTGTTTTTTTAAGGCGCGACGGATGGACCATTCAAACCAAACCAGAAATAAAAGGGGATGCCGCGCCGGGGGACCAAGAACTACAGGCGTTACATTTTTGCCAAAAATAAAGCGCGAATCGTAAGGCCTGTCGAAAAAAAGGATGAATTCATCCTCGGGGTGCATTTCAACCAATCGACGAATTACTTCCTCGGAATACCTTCCAAAGCCATCAATTTTGCCTGAAAGTAAAAAGCGTGCGTTGATCCCAATCCGCATTGCCAACGGTTAAAAATTATAGATGTAATTGGTCCGCTTTTCTTTGCCAATGGTAGTTTCCGGTCCATGGCCACAATACACAACGGTTTCTTCTGGCAGCGTAAACATTTTCTCAAAAATAGTCGCTTTCAATATGTCTAAATCCCCTCCTGGCAAATCTACTCGGCCAAAACTTCCAGAAAATAAAACATCGCCATTGATGACAAAGCCGTTCTCAGCGTTGTAAAACACGACATGCCCTGGAGCGTGTCCTGGGGTGAAGATCACCTCCAGTTTAATACCGCCGAATACCAATGTATCGCCTTCACTAAGAAGTTCCTCGGGTTCTGGAGCAGGGACATATCCCTCGAATCCATACAAATGCGCGTAATTGGAAACAGCGTGAAGTGTAGGAAGATCCAAGGGGTGCAAATAGGATTTCAGTCCAAAAGTTCGGTGAATGAACGCATTGCCAAGAACGTGATCAATGTGCGCATGGGTGTTTAACAAGGCCAAGGGAATAAAACCATTGTCCTCAATATAATCCACGAGTTCCATCTGCTCTTCACGCGCGTAACAGCCCGCATCGATGATGACGCAATTTTTGTCTTCGTCGCTCAGCAAATAGGTGTTTTCTTGAAACCCATTAAAGGTAAAGGTGTGTACCTGAATTTTCATTGATGTAAAAATAAGGTGATTTTCATGGTATGCTGTATCTTTACCAAAAAAATGACAATGAAATTTGCACTCATCCCCGTTCTTGTACTGCTCTTAATCTCTTGCGGCACAAAGGTTCCGTTCAACAATGAGATCCGTGAACGATTCGATTTGAATACCGATAAAGACTTGCGAAAGGTACAGTTCTTTACCTCGCAAACCATCATTTTAGAGAAAAGTAAGTCGTCAGGTAATCAAGGCACTACTGATGCTGGTGCGCTTGTCACCAACTCGAATAAAGAAGAAAACCGCGTGATTATTCCAATTTTCACCAAGTGTGTCTTTGATGGCTTCGGTCCAAATGGAGAATTGATGTTGCGTTTTGAATTGGGGACTGGAAAAACAATCTCATTTTCTGTGAAATCGAAAGAACCAACGGCAAAATACTATTTGAATGCCGAATGGACTGTTAACCAAGGCGGGAAATTACAATACGGCAACGAACAGTTTTCAACCATGTCGACGAGTGGAAACGCCTATTTGTTAGTGGTGACACGCCGTCTCCAAAAGACGAAACGCAAAGACAGGGTCGTAAAAGGGATGAAAGTTTAATGGAAAGGTCTGCTGCGGCAGGCCTTTTTTATTCCCCTGAATTATCGATTTTTACATGGTCGATTTGTTCGATTTTGGGTGCATTTACTTTCGGTTTCTCTTGTTGTTTTAGTTTTCGGTACAAGAAAATTCCCATAGCTACGAGCATGATGGTGTACAATGAAATTTTAAGCACATACACTTTGCTTACCTTTTTCGGAACATACTGCTGAAAATCGGGACGCTCTCTTTCTTCCATAGCTTAAAAATAACGGATTTATACTAATTTTGAGTAAATGAATCAACAAAGGAAAATTCTTGTTACTGGAGGTGCTGGCTTTATTGGCTCGCACACCATAACGGCTTTAGTGTCCGAGGGATTTACTCCGATTATTGCTGATGATTTCAGAAATGCCGATGAATCTGTTCCAGCGCGGATCGAAAAAATTATCGGGTACATGCCTGAATTCATAAAGATAGACGTCTGTGACAAAGAGGCCTTAACGCACCTGTTTGAACAACATGCCTTTGAAGGAATTATCCATTTTGCCGCGTACAAGGCCGTTGGAGAATCTGTAGCGTTCCCCCTTAAGTATTACCGAAACAATCTGCTTGGCTTGATCAATACGCTTGAACTTGCGGTTCAATTTAAAGTGCGAAATTTTGTTTTTTCTTCCTCTTGTACGGTCTATGGTGAACCTGGAGAAATTAAAGAGGTGACCGAAGATTTGCCGAAAGGACTTGCCGCATCGCCATACGGAAACACAAAAATTATTGGGGAAGAGCTATTGAGAGATGTGCACCAGAGCACCTCCGATCTCCACATTGCTTGCTTGCGTTACTTCAATCCTATTGGAGCTCATCCAAGTGGAATGATTGGTGAATTTCCAATCGGAAAACCAAATAATTTATTGCCGATGGTGACGGGTGCTGCAGTGGGTAAATACAAGCAGCTGACTGTTTTCGGCGACGATTACCCAACAGCGGATGGGACTTGTGTGCGCGATTATATCCACGTAATGGACTTAGCAGCGGCCCATGTAAAGGCCTTGGCGTTTTTGCAATCGGGAACATCCTCCTTTGAAACGATCAATATTGGTACTGGTGAAGGCACAACGGTCTTAAAAGTGATCCAAGTATTTGAGGCAATTTCTGGGGAAAAGCTGAATTGGAAATTTGGTCCGAAGCGACCAGGTGATGTAGCTGAAATTTTTGCGAATGCGGACAAAGCAAATCATTTGCTAAATTGGTATCCAAAATACTCCCTTGAGGATTCGGTGCACCACGCATGGAATTGGGAAAAAAAATTACAGCATGATTAAGTTTCTTTCGATAGCATTTTTGACGGTTTTGTCGCTCTCCTCAGCAGCACAAGACCCCTCTCCGCAACCGAATTTAATCTCTCGTTTTCGACCAGGTGCCATGTGGTTCTTTACGGGCTATCGCCCAGCCACCGCCGAAAAAGTGCGTAAATACGACCGTTTAATTTTTGATTTGACCTATAACGATTGGACAGGAGACCGTCAGCTCTTCAAAAATAAATGGAATTCTATTGGCTTTAACACCAGTTTGCTGTTTGACATTCCGATCACGAAGGGAAATACGATGTCCTTAGGTTTAGGTATTTGTCACTCCTTGTACCGCATCAGCTACAGCTATCTTCAATTTGAGGTAGATGCAAGCAACACGATGACCAATCTGAATGATATTCAAACCTTCGCTCCCGATTTGGATAAACATTTCTTTTGTGGAAATACCTTCAGTGTTCCAGTGGAATTGCGCTTCCGTTCCGCAAAATGGCAGCACTTCAAATTTCACCTAGGGGCAAAGGTCGGTTACGCACTGAATCCATATACGAAGGAGGTGTTTGATACCAACAACGGTAAAATGGTCATCAAAAACAGTCAGTTTCCTGATGCTCAAAGATTGATGTACTCCGCTCATGCGCGAATAGGATTTAGAAATTTTGCGCTCTTTGGATCCTATCAATTTAGCCCCGTGTTTTCGAATGCGGGAAGTACACATTTGAATATCCTTCAGGTGGGATTGAGCATTTCCCTTTTTTAACTCCATGCATTTTATTGATACGCATACACACCTTTTTTCGGATTCTTTTGATAAAGACCGTTCTGAAGTTGTAAAACGAGCCATCAATGCGGGGGTGCAAACCTTGCTCTTGCCAAATATCGATCTCACTTCCATTGAACCAATGCATGACTTGGTGGCTCAATTTCCAGAACAGTGTTATCCCATGATGGGTCTGCACCCGGGCTCTGTTGACGGTGAATGGAAACAGGCCTTAGATTTAATCAAGAGTCATCTTTTTTCGGAAAGGTCATATTGTGCGGTAGGTGAGATCGGGATGGACTTGTATTGGGATAAAACTTTTGTCAACGAGCAACGAGAAGCTTTTCAGCAACAAGTCCAATGGGCGAAAGAATTGAAGTTACCGATTGTAATTCATGCACGAGAAGCTTTTGATGAAATATTTGAGGTCTTAGATGTCTTGAATGACGACACGTTAAGTGGGGTTTTTCATTGTTTTACTGGCACCTTAGCGCAAGCACATCACGTTTTAGACTACGGTCGGTTTAAACTAGGCATTGGTGGCGTGCTCACTTACAAGAAATCGGGGTTGGATGAAGTGTTGACCCACTTGCCATTGGACTGCATGATTTTAGAAACTGATTCACCGTATCTTCCGCCTGTCCCCTATAGAGGCAAAAGGAATGAGAGCGCATACTTAGTGCATGTTGCTGAACGATTGGCAGAAGTAAAGGGTGTTTCTTTAAAGCAGGTGGAGGAGACAACTTCCCAAAATGCACGATCACTCTTTCATGTATAAAAAGTATCACCTTTAAATAAGCAGAACTTTATGAGCAACAAACCACGCGTTTTACTGATTTATACTGGAGGTACGATTGGGATGATAAACGACCCCGAAACAGGACAATTAAAGAGTTTTGATTTTGCGCACGTGCATACCCATGTTCCCGAAATCCATCGACTGAACGTTGCATTGACAAGCATAAGTTTTGAAGTGCCCATTGATTCCTCAGAAATGGATTGTCAGGGTTGGATGCGCATGGCTCAGATGGTTTCCGATCATTACGATCAATACGATGGATTTGTCATTTTACACGGATCAGACACCATGGCGTTCTCTGCTTCAGCATTGAGTTTTATGCTCCAAGGATTAAAAAAGCCAGTCATCTTTACAGGATCACAGTTGCCTATAGGTACAATCAGAACAGATGGCAAGGAGAATTTAATTACTGCGATAGAAATTGCTGCGGCAAAAGACGCACAGGGCGAGGCCATAGTTCAAGAGGTTGCGGTTTACTTTGAGTATTCGTTGTACAGAGGCAATCGTTGCTCAAAAATTTCTGCCAATCAGTTCGAGGCCTTTGCGTCGCCCAATTATCCGGAATTGGCTGTTGCTGGGGTAAGGATTGAATACCGAACGGAAAAGCTCTTTCGCAGTGAAAAAACTGAATTCAATTACGCACGTTCCTTGAGCAATCGTGTTGGGTTATTAAAGATTTATCCAGGTTTTCCTGCTGATGCTTATGCGTCGCTTTTTGACCGCAGTAAAACAGATGCTTTAATTCTCGAAACCTTTGGTGCCGGCAATGCGCCGAGTCATCCTCAATTGCGAGAAATGATCAGCACCTATTTAAAGGAAGGTGGAATTATAATCAATACGACCCAATGCAGTTCAGGTGGCGTGCAACAAGGAAAATATGCCACGAGTTCCTTCTTCAATGAAGTCGGCGTTGTGAGTGGCATGGACATGACGACCGAGGCGGCCTTAACGAAAATGATGTTTTTATTGGGAACATCAATGGACAAAGAAATGAGGGTGCAGCAGTTGAGCAAAGATTTGTGCGGAGAAATATCTATGTTAAGAAATGATTAACTCTACTAAGCCTATTTTTTTTTGTACTTTAGCCGCCCGTTTCATTTGAAGGTCTCAACGGAGATGTGATGAAATAACTAATGTAAGGAGAGGTGTCCGAGTGGTTGAAGGAGCACGCCTGGAAAGTGTGTATACGCCAAAAGTGTATCGCGGGTTCGAATCCCGCCCTCTCCGCAACAAGGTGAAGGAGAGTAGGGATGAGTCCGTCAGCTGACGGATGTGCAGTAGCGAAGACCACCGCAGACGAAAGTCAAGGTAATCCCGCCCTCTCCGCAACAACATAAATAAAGTTACGAGTTGGGTTGATCCTCGCTCGTGTCCCGATCCTTCGGGGCTCGCTCTCACTCTCACTCCGCACCTTTTGGCCCTCTCCGCAACAACATAAATAAAGTTACGAGTTGGGTTGATCCTCGCTCGTGTCCCGATCCTTCAGGGCTCACTCTCGCTCTCGCTCTCGCTCTCACTCTCACTCTCACCCTCACTCCGCACCTCTTGGCCCTCTCCGCAACAATATAAATAAAGTTACGAGTTACGAATTTGTTGGCTGAGGCGCGCAGCAATCTCGCAGCCAGAATT